>NZ_JAAKGN010000117.1:0-16038 GCF_011039295.1 Modestobacter sp. KNN46-3
CCGGTACAGCTCCACTGCATCCCGGCGGAACTCCTCGGAGTACGTCTTCCTCGCCACCGTCTGATCTTCTCGCTTCCTCCAGGCCGGGCCCGGATTCAGCGTGTCCACGATCAGGGGTCAAGTCCCGTCCTCCAGCACGACCACAGCGGCATCGGACTCGACGATGCGGACCGAGCCGAGGCCGTCGGCGTTGCCGGCGATCCGCTTGATCCAGGTCGGTGTGGCGTCCACTCCCGCGCGTACCCATTCCTCGGGCGAGCACCGATCCGGCCCCTCGAGCCGCAGCTCGAAGGCGTCGGCGTAGTCGTACCGCCGGGCGGCGGCGATCGGGTCGGTGACCTCCACGCGGCGCCCCAGTGCGGGGGCCCGGCCCGTCCTCCCAGCCGCCCGGCCCGACGGGGCTCCGGCACTGCGGGGTGCTGCGCCGCGTCGCCCACCGTCAGCACCTGCCGCGCACCCGGGGACGGTGCAGGCCGTGCGGTCGGTTCGAGTCTTCATCGTGCTGTCCTCCAACACCTCGGGGGGTCTGTCTCGACTGGAGCGAGTGGTGGCCGGCGGCTTCGGCGGCGCTCGCCCACTTCCGTCGCCGACGCTAGGAGGCGCCGAGCGCTGACACAGGTGCGTGTGGTCAGCACTCCTGGCCATGACTTCCGGCATGGCTGCCCCATGGGCGGCTGGAGGCGTACGGAGGCGTGGTGCCCGACTGCTGCGCTCCCAGGGCGGGCTTCGGCGTCGGGGCGTCGGGGTCCATGAGACGACGGGGATGCCCGGATGCGCCGTGACTGGGCAGGACTGGCCCGGGACGGACCGGACGTCGTCCCGGAGGCCAGCATCGCCTGGTGCGTCGTCACCCCACCGTTCCCGCGACGGGCGAGGTCCCGGTCGACACGCCGGGGACCGAGGAAGGTCGAACCTCTCTGGCTTCGGGGTCGGCGCCGTTGGCCGCACGGCCGCCGTCGACGGGAAGGACGGCACCGCTGATGAAGCCCGCTGCCGGGGAGAGCAGGAAGGCGACCGAGGCGGCGACCTCACGGGAAGTGCCCACGCGTCCGAGAGGGTGCAGGAGCGCCATCTGGTCGTCGGCGTCCGGGTGCTGGGCCCGGTACTCCTCGTAGCGCTCGGTGGTGATCGAGCCGAGGGCGACGGCGTTGGCGCGGATGCCGTCGGGGCCGTGGTCCACAGCGACGGCGCGGGTCAGTCCTTCGATGGCCGCCTTCGCCGCCGCGTACGGCAAGGCGCCCCGGACGGGGCGTTGGGCCTGGTGGGAGGAGACGTTGACGATGGCTCCGGCTCGCCCGTGGGCGAGGAAGTGACGGACCGCGGCGGAGCAGCCGGTGACGGCCAGTGCCAGGTTCGCGGTGATGAGCTCGGTCACCTGCAGCGCCGAGGACGAGGTGAGGGTGGCGTCGCGGAAGACGGCGGCGTTGTTGACCCATCCGGTCAACGGGCCGGCGGCCTCGGCTCGGCGGGCCGCCTCGGCGGTGACCTGGGGGTCGCGGGCGTCCCCGGTGACGAGCTCGACCCGCTCGTGTCGCCAGTCGAGGCGGTCGGTGACGTCGATGACCACGACGTGACCGTCTTCGGCGAGGTGTTCGGCGTTGGCCCGGCCCACTCCTCGGGCGGCGCCGGTGACGACGAAGGACGGCCAGGTGGTCATGTTCCCTGCCTCTCCCGGGAGCTCTCAGGTGCGGACGGTGTTCTCCCCGGCGGCGATGCGCAAGCCGGCCGCCGTAGCGGACGGTGGCGGTACCGAGCCCGCCAGGGGACGACCGTGCGCAGGTGAGCCTCCAGGGCGTGCCTCGATGGCAGACCCTGCGACTGGTCACCCGAACGGCATCGTCGGCGAAGAAGGCGACGTGTGCCTCGACGTCCTCCCCCGGCGTGGCCCTCGGCGGATGCGGCGACGAAGTCCTGTCTTCCCGTGCACGACGCTAGGAGCAGCGCACGGGCCCCACAGGTGCCGGCGGACACCACCTCCCCACCATGGCTTCCGGCACGTGCGCCTCCGGACGGCTGTGGCGGGCGGGCGACCTCTCATGACCACCGTCACCAACCGTGCCTCGGCGACACGCTTCGCCATCCAGCACGGCCTGATAGATCCCATCTGCTGAGGACTCGCTCCCGGGTCTGCGCATCCAGTCGTGCGGACGGTGCGGTGGATCGGTCGGGGCGGATCACGGCCGTAGCCGTGTGCGTAGGTGGTGAGTCGCCCCTCGGACACCAGATTCGAACCCTGTCAGCCCAGGGCCATGGGGGTCTGTCGTTCCCGGCTCCGGTACGTCGGCTCTCGGATGAGCCGCAGCGGACGCCCCCGCTGAGGCTCATCCGAGACGGTGGGCAGCGGTTGCGGCCAGCGCACCCAGACTGTTCGTCGCCAGGTGGAGGAGGGCCGGGGCCAGCAGGCTGCCGCTCCGGAGGCGCAGCCAGGCGAAGAGGACCCCCGCCGCCGCCGTGAACGCACATCCCAGCAGGACGGCGACGACGAGTCCCGCAGGCCCGTCGGTCAGGGTGTTGGCCGTGGCCGCGCTCAGCGTGGGACGGATGTGCCAGATCCCGAAGAGGACCGCCGAGACCGCGACGGCCGTACGCGGCCCCACAACACGCATCAGCGCCGCCAGCAGGACGCCACGGAAGGCCGCCTCCTCCCACAGGACGGTGCCGAGCGGGATCCGGACCAGCGCCTGGTAGGCGACCTCGGCGGAGCTGGCTCCGGCGAGCCGTGCGTCCGCCAGGAGGGGGCGGACCGCCGAGACCGCTAGGCCGGCCGCGTAGCCGGCGGCGACCACGGCGGAGCACGCTCCGCCCCATCGCAGTCCGGCCCGGGCCCTCCTCGGATCGAGTCCCAGCTCCTTCCAGGTGAAGCCGACGGACCGAGCCCCCACGAGGAGCAGGCCCGTCGCCGCCAGGTTGACCGGGACGTAGGACTGCGGGTAGCCCGGCGTCCGGGTGATGACGACGTTGTTCCAGGCGGCGAGGAGCACGGCGACGGAGGCGGCGAACAGGAGCGCGCCCCGGCGGCCTGCTGGGCGAACGTGCACGCGTGAGGTCTTCCCCGTTCGCGCGCCGGCTCACCTTCGCGGCCACGCCGCTGTCCTGCGTCGCTGCTGTGCTGGTCTGGGGCGAACTGTCGATGGGGGGCGCTCGTCGTGATCGGTGCCGCCGGGACCGCCGTCCGCGTCGTGGCGCTGGTCCGGCAGTCGAGCCAGACCGCTCCACCGGTGGGGCGCCGAGGGCTGCCGTGGCTCGCCCTCATGACCGCCGCCGTGTCCTGGGAACCCCTGACCCTCGCCGACGACCAGCTGCCGACGGCGAGCGATCTAGCGGATCCGTTCCTCGCCGAACCGCTGCTGCGCGGCGCCGCCACCGTGTGCTGGCTGGCCGTCGGGGCCTGGCTGCTCGATCGTCCGCGCCGCCGGCCACAGCGATGACCAACGGCGTCCTCCTGAGCGCTGCCGGCTTCCTGGTGTTGTTCGTCGTCGGTGTGGCGATCGAGGTCTGCGCCCCCCTCGGACGCGGTCCGGCCACCGCGGGCCGAGCTCTGAGCGCCGCCATGCGGACGACGCCCGGCCGCGCAGTCGTCCCGCTCACCTGGCTCTGGCTCGGCGTGCACTTCCTGGCCCGTTGATGCGCACGACGCTCGTCCGGGCGGTCCGCCATGACGTCGTAGCTGTGTGCGGGCGGGCTGGCTCAGTCCCTCGTCACGTCACGTCGGAACCGCCCTGGACGATGCCGTCCTGGTACCAGCAACGGAATCGGAACTGCCGGGGCTACCTCCGCCGCGCGGTGCCGATGATGTGCGGCGCCATGGGCAACGGGATTCGCGTGTCCAGCATGCGACGACGCTCCAGGCGCTCCACGGTGAAGCCGGCGGCGGTGATCGCCGCGGCGGTGTCCCGTCCGACGTGGCATCCACCGCTCACCAGCGGCCAGACGGTGCGGTCGAGGGCGTCCTGCACGATCGTCAGCGGCGGCCGCTCGGCCCGGACGTGCTCCCATAAGACCAGCCGCCCGCCGGGGCGGAGCACCCGGTGCAACTCGGCCAGCGCGCGCGGCTGGTCGGCCACGCTGCACAGCACCAGCGTGACGACGGCCGTGTCGAACTCGCGGTCGCCGGCGGGCAACGCCTCCGCGACGCCGTCCACCACGCTCACCGGCACGGGTGCTCGTCCGGCGGCCTGCTCGGCGAGTCGGCGCAGATGCGGCTCCGGCTCGACGGCGACCACCTGACCGACCGCGTGCGGGTAGTGCGCGAAGTTGCTGCCCGATCCCGCCCCCACCTCGAGCACCCGGCCGGCAGTGTCGGCGAGCAGTCTCCCCCGTACCTCGGCCAGCCCGAACCGCTCCCCCGCCGCGGCGAGCCGACCGAAGACACGGGCGAAGACGGGGTGGTGGACGGGAGCGGCAGCGGACGGCACAGCCCCAGGATCAGTCACGCGCCTGGGCCTCCGCCGCCGGGTTCAGCGGAAGACCACCGTGCTGTGACCGTTGAGCAGCACCCGCCGCTCGCTGTGCCAGCGCACGGCTCGGGAGAGCGCGAGCGCCTCGGCGTCCTGGCCCACGGTGGCCAGGGCGCGGGGGTCGTGGGTGTGGTCGATCCGGATGACCTCCTGCTCGATGATCGGGCCCTCGTCCAGCTCGGGGGTCACGTAGTGGGCGGTCGCCCCCACCAGCTTGACGCCGCGGTCGAACGCCTGGTGGTAGGGCTTGGCGCCCTTGAAACCAGGCAGGAACGAGTGGTGGATGTTGATCGCCCGTCCGTAGAGCGACGCGCACGTCTCGTCGGAGAGGACCTGCATGTACCGGGCGAGCACCACCAGGTCGACGCGGTAGGCGTCGACCAGTTCGAGCAGCCGGGCCTCGGCTTGGCGCTTCGTGGTCGGGGTCACGGGCACGTGCTCGAAGGACAGGCCGGCGGCCTCCGCCATGGGCCGCAGGTCCTCGTGGTTGGAGACCACCGCGACCAGCTCTCCGCCGAGGTTGCCCGCCCGCCACCGGAAGATCAGGTCGTTCAGGCAGTGCCCGAGCTTGGAGACCATCACGAGGATCCGCTCCGGCTGATCGCCGGCGACCCGGTACGACATGCCGAACTGGTCGGCCACCGCGCCGAATGCCAGGGACAAGCGGTCGACGTCGCTGTCCTCGGCGCAGACGAACGCCGTGCGCAGGAACAACTGCCCGCGGAGCGGGTCGTCGAACTGCTGGTGCTCGACGATGTCGCAGCCCTGCTCGAACAGGAACGAGCTGACGGCGTGCACGATGCCCGGGCGCTCGGCGCAACTGAGCGTGAGGGTGAAGGGGTGGGACACGGGTGCCTCCTCAGCACTCGACGATGTTGAGCGCCAGCCCGCCACGGGCGGTCTCCTTGTACTTGTCCTTCATGTCCGCGCCGGTCTCGCGCATGGTCTTGATCGCCTTGTCCAGGGAGACGTGGTGCCGGCCGTCGCCCCGGACGGCCATGCGGGCCGCGGTGATGGCCTTGATCGAGCCGACGGCGTTGCGCTCGATGCACGGGATCTGCACGAGCCCCCCGACGGGGTCGCAGGTGAGGCCGAGGTTGTGCTCGATGCCGATCTCGGCGGCGTTCTCCACCTGCTCCGGGGTCCCCCCGATGATCTCGGCGAGGCCTGCGGCGGCCATGGAACAGGCGGAGCCGACCTCCCCCTGGCAGCCCACCTCGGCACCCGAGATGGACGCGTTCTCCTTGAACAGCAGCCCGATCGCCGCGGCGGTGAGCAGGAAGCGCACCACCCCGTCCTCGGAGTAGGAGTCGACGAAGTCGCGGTAGTAGTGCAGGACGGCGGGCACGATGCCGGCGGCGCCGTTCGTGGGAGCGGTGACCACCTGTCCGCCCGCCGCGTTCTCCTCGTTCACCGAGAGGGCGTAGAGCGTCACCCACTCCATCGCCCGGAGCGGGTCGGACTCGTCCGGGTGCTCCTCCAGCTGGGTGCGGAGTGCGGCGGCGCGCCGGCGCACCTTGAGCCCCCCGGGCAGGACGCCGGAGGCCTGGGTGCCGCGGTCCACGCACTCCTGCATCACCGACCAGATGTGCAGCAGTCCGGCGCGGACCTCCGCCTCGGTGCGCCAGGCCAGCTCGTTGGCCAGCATCACGTCGCTGATCCGCAGGCCCGTCTCCCGCGTCCGGGCCAGCAGCTCCTCACCGCTGTGGAACGGGTACCGCACCGGTGTCGGGTCCTCGACGATGGCCGGGTTGCCCGCGTCGTCCTCGTCGAGGACGAACCCGCCGCCCACCGAGTAGTACTCCCGTCGGCTGATCTCGTCGCCGTGCGCGTCCAGCGCCCGGAAGAGCATGCCGTTGCTGTGGAAGTCGAGGCGCTTGCGCCGGTGGAGCACGACGTCGTCGTCGATGGAGAAGGAGATGAGGTGCTCGCCCGCCAGCCGGAGCTTGCCCTCGGTACGAACGGCGTCGACCCGGGGTTGGGCGGCCACCGGGTCGACCAGGTCGGGTCGTTCGCCCTCGAGGCCCAGGACGACCGCCTTGACGCTGCCGTGTCCGTGTCCGGTCGCACCGAGGGACCCGAAGAGCTCGCAGCGCACCCCGGCGACACGAGGGAGCAGTGCCTCGTCGTGCAGCCGGGACGCGAAGGAGCAGGCCGCACGCATGGGCCCGACGGTGTGCGAGCTGGACGGGCCGATCCCCACCTTGAACAGGTCGAAGGCGCTGATGGTCATGCAGGCTCCTCGCAGCACCGGCGGCCGGAGCGATCGCGGTCACTGGTGATATACCAGTTGTAGGATCAGCGTATGTCTTTCACCACATGGAGGCAAGCCTCGACGATCGTCACCCCCTACGATCAGGGCGTGACCGCCGTACCGCTGGACCTGGACCCGTCCGCCGTCACCTCCTTGGCGGACAAGGCGTACGTGGCGATCCGGGACCGGCTGATCATGCTGGCCATCAGCCCGGGCGATCCCATCGACGACGACGCACTCGCACAGGACCTCGGCGTGGGCCGGACCCCGGTCCGCGAGGCGCTGAAGCGACTGGAGGTCGACCGTCTGGTCGTGTCGTACCCACGACGCGGCACGTTCGCGACCGGCATGGACATCTCCGATCTCGCCCACATCTCCGACATCCGCGCCCAGCTGGAGCCGCTGGCGGCCCGCCGCGCCGCGGACCGGGCCTCCCGAACCGGGCCGGCCGAACTCGAGGAGCTGGCCCTGCGCATCGAGCACCTCGACGTGGGCCAGCTCGACCGGACGGAGCTGATGCGCTGGGACCTGGCCGTGCACCGGACCATCTACCGGGCCGCCGGCAACCCGCACCTCGAGGACGTGCTCATCCGCTACGACAACCTGGCGACGCGCATCTTCTGCCTGTTCCTGGACCGCCTGCCGAAGGTCGACGAGCACGTCGGGGAACACGTGGACCTGCTCCGGGCGATCGCGGCCGGTGAGCCCGACCGGGCCAGTGACCTGGCCCGTGAGCACGTGCTGGGCTTCGAGCGGGCCATCCGTGCGGTGATCTGACAGCCGCCGGGCCCCGTCAGACCGTCTCGACGGCCGCCAGGACGGCGAGGACGTCCCGCGTGGCCGCCACGTCGTGCACGCGCAGCACCGCAGCACCCCGCTGGGCGGCGATGACGGCCGCGGCCAGGGAGGCGGGCAGCCGCTCCCCCACGGCCCGACCGGTGAGCTGCCCGAGCATGGACTTGCGGGACAGCCCGACCATGATCGGCACACCGAGGCTGCTGAGCCTGCCGAGGGACGCCAGCAGCGCGAGGTTGTGCGACAGGTCCTTCCCGAACCCGAAGCCCGGATCGACCACCAGGTGCTCCGGCCGGATGCCGGCCTCCACGCAGGTCCGCAGTCGCTCGGCGAGGAAGGCGCACACCTCGGGCACGACGCCCTCGTAGCGGGGCTCGCGCTGCATGGTGTCCGGCGAGCCCTGCATGTGCATCAGGCACACCGGCACCCCCGACTCCGCGGCGGCCCCCAGTGCACCCGGTGACCGGAGTGCCCGTACGTCGTTGATCATGCTCGCGCCGGCGGCGACGGCCTCCCGCATCACCTCGGGCCGCGAGGTGTCCACGGACAGCGGCACCGCGAGCCGCCGCACCAGTTCCTCGACCACCGGGACGACGCGATCCAGTTCCTCGGCGAGGGTCGGCGGGCGGGACCCGGGCCGGGTGGACTCCCCGCCGACGTCGATGAGGTCCGCCCCGTCGTCGGCGAGCGTGCACCCGTGCTCCACGGCTGCGGCGACGGTGGGACACCGCCCCACGTCGGAGAAGGAGTCGGGAGTGACGTTGAGGATGCCGCAGACCAACGGCCGCCTCGCCGCGAGAGCCCCGCCGAGGGAGTGCGGCGAGCCGGCACCGCCCGCCGGCAGACCGGGCACAGCGTGCGCCAGGGTCATGACGTCGTCCGATCTGTCTGTCCTCGGCACGCCGTCCGGTGGCATGCCGAGGAAGGGGTCCGGTCTCAGCCGCGGATCCGGGTCATCTCCGGGTCCACCAGCGGTTCGGCGGCGACCGTCGCCCGGATGCGAGTGCCGAAGTACTCGATCTCGACGGCCGTGCGGACGGTCGCCGAGGTCGGGAGCCAGGCGTAGGCGATCGGCCGGCCGACGGTGTGCCCGAAGGCCGCGCTGGTCACGTAGCCGGCCGGACGCCCGTCCACGAACACCGGCTCGTGGCCGAGGACGACGCTGCGTCCGTCGTCGATGGTCAGGCAGGACAGCCGGCGGCTCACCGTGTCCTCGCTGAGCCCCTCGACGGCCTGGCGGCCCACGAAGTCGGTCTTCTTCTGCGTGCGGACGGCGAAGCCGAGACCGGCCTCGTACGGGTCGTGCTCCGTGGTCATGTCGTGGCCCCAGGCGCGGTAGCCCTTCTCCAGCCGGAGGCTGTTGAAGGCGGCCCGGCCGGCGGCGACCACGCCGAGGTCCTGGCCGGCCCGCCACAGCACGTCCCACAACCGCTGACCGTTGTCGGCGCTGGTGTAGATCTCCCAGCCGAGCTCGCCGACGTAGGACAGCCGCATCGCCGTGACCGGCACTCCCCCGATCCGGGCCGGCTTGGCGCGGAAGTACTTCAGCCCGTCGTTGGTGAAGTCGTCGGAGCTGACCCGCTGGATCAGGTCGCGGGCCCGCGGGCCCCACAGGCCGATGCAGCACGTGCCCCCGGTGATGTCCCGGATCTGGACGGTGCCGTCCTCGGGCGCCTGGCGTTGCAGGTGGTCGTGGTCGAGGGGTCCGTTGGCCCCGATCTGGAACAGCTGCTCACCCAGCCGGGCAACGGTGAGGTCGCTGCGGACGCCGCCGGCCTCGTCCAGGACGAGGGTGTAGGTGACCGCCCCGACCGACTTGTCCATCTCGCCCGTCGTCAGCCGCTGCAGGAGGCCGAGGGCGCCGGGACCGCTGACCTCGAGCCGCTTGAGCGGCGTCATGTCGTACATCGCCACGGCCGTGCGCGTGCGCCACGCCTCGGCGGCCGCGATGGGCGAGTGGAACTGCGCGCTCCACGGGTCACGCGCCGGCGGGGTCCACTCCGGAGGCAGCTCCGCCAGCAGCGCCGCATTGGCCTCGTACCAGTGCGGACGCTCCCAGCCGGCCCCCTCGAGGAAGACGGCGCCGAGCTCGCGCTGCCGGGCGTGGAAGGGGCTGACCCGCAGGTCGCGCGGGGACAGCCGTGGCTGCAGCGGGTGCAGCACGTCGTAGACCTCCACGAAGTTCTGCTGCGAGGTCTCGCGCACGTACTCCGGCCCGAGCTGGACCTCCTCGAACCGGTGGACGTCGCACCCGTGCAGGTCGACCTCCGACCGCCCGTCGACGAGCAGCTGGGCCACCGCCCTGGCCACCCCCGCCGAGTGGGTGACCCAGACCGCCTCCGCGATGAAGAAGCCCCTGACGTCGCGGGACTCGCCGACCAGCGGGCCGCCGTCCGGGGTGAAGGAGAAGACCCCGTTGAAGCCGGAGTCGATCTTCGACGAGCGGAGGGAGGGCAGGAGGAGCTGGCTCTCCTCCCAGACCGGGGCGAAGTCCTCCTCGGTGAAGGGCAGCATGGACGGCATCGACGACTCATGCACGCCGTCCCCCTGCGGCAGCTCGCGCAGGTCGACCGGCATCGGCCGGTGGGCGTAGGAGCCGATGCCGAGGCGGTCGACGCGCTCGCGGAAGTAGAGGTCCTGATCCTGGTGGCGCAGGATCGGCAGGCTCGCCTCGCTCAACTCGTCGTTGCGGCCGACCAGTTCCGGCACCTGCCCCGTCCAGGCGAACTGGTGGGCGAGCGGCAGCAGCGGCACGTCCATCCCGACCATGGCGCCGAGCTCCACTCCCCAGAAGCCGGCGCAGGACACCACGATGTCGGCGGGGATGACGCCGTCCGGGGTCCGGACGCCGGTCACCCGGCCGCCGGTCTGCTCGACACCGGTCACGCGGGTCGAGCCCTGGAAGCGGGCTCCCCGGGCCTCCGCGCGACGGGCCAGCGCGACGACCGCCCGCGAGGCCTTCGCCAGGCCGTCGCTGGGGATGTGCAGGCCGCCGAGGATCCGGTCGCGGTCGACCAGCGGGTGCAGTCGCACGCACTCGTCCACGTCGACCACCTGCGCCTCGACACCCCAGGAGGTGGCCCAGCCCTGCTTGCGGTGCAGGTCAGCCAGCCGCTCCGGCGTGGTCGCGATCTCGAGCCCGCCGACCTGGTTGAAGCACCAGGCGCCGTCGACGTCGATGCTCGAGAACTTCTCCACGGTGTAGCTGGCCAGCGCCGTCATCGTCTTGGACGCGTTGGTCTGGAAGACCAGCCCGGGCGCGTGCGAGGTGGAGCCCCCGGTGAGCGGGAGGGGTCCCTGATCGACCACGGTGACGCGGTCCCAACCACGGGCGGTCAGCTCGTCGGCCAGGTTGGCGCCGACGATCCCCGCTCCGATGATGACCACACGTGGGGTGCTGGACATGGCTTTCGCTCCTGACGTGCCGGTGGATCCGGGGACGGACGACGAGGGTCGTTCAGCTGTCGTGGGTGGGGGTGAACTCGAGGGCCGCGTCCAGCAGCCAGTCGGCGAGGTAGCCGGCGAAGGACGAGCGGACGAGGACCACGAAGTCGTCGCCGGCGTCGGAGAGGGCCATCAGCACGACGCCGGCCTGACCCAACAGCGTCTGCGCGCTGCTCCCCCGGCCGAAGACCCGCGGGTGCAGGTCGATCGAGCAGCCCTTGGCGAGCACGTCGCGCACCCGCTCGCCGGTCAGCCGCAGGCCGATCCGCTGGGCGGAGACGTCGGTCACCGACCCGCCCAGCGGGACGACCGCGGCACGGATCCGCGCTTCGAGCTCCTCCGGGGTGTCCGTGGTGCTGCTCAGCAGCCACTCGTCCGGACCGAGCCAGACCGCCCGGCCCGATCCGGCCGGCACCCAGGTGTTGGGCGTCGTCGGCAGGCCGGCGCCCAGTGCCTCCGACGCCGCACCGACCGCACCGAGCCGGACGACGGCCATCGCCACGAACGGTTCGACGGTGATGCCGACGGTGTCGGGCAGCCGCTCCAGGGCGGTGCTCCACGCCTTGAGCGGGTGGGTTCGCAGCAGCTCAGCCATCGCGACGGGCTCCTTCGGGGTCGACCAGCACCGAGCCGGTGACCTCGACCGGGACGAGGGTGCCGTCGACGGGGACGTGGACGGTGTCACCGATGCGCGACCGGCCCCCCTTGACCAGGGCGAGGGCGAAGGGACGCGCCAGCTCGGCGCTGCGGTAACTGGAGGTGACGTGGCCGAGCATGGGCACCGGCGGTGGTGGCAGCTGGCCGTCGGCGTGGAGCTCCACGATCTGCGAGCCCTCCGGCAGCACCGTCCGCCGGTCGACGGGCAGGAGCCCGACCAGCTGCTTGCGCAGCGGGTCCTGGTTGGCCTGGCGGGCGAAGGAGCGCTTGCCGACGAAGTCGGGCTTCTTCTTCGACACCGCCCACGCCATGCCCAGGTCGTGCGGGGTGACGGTGCCGTCGGTGTCCTGCCCGATGATCGGGTAGCCCTTCTCCGCGCGCAGGACGTGCATGGTCTCGGTGCCGTACGGCGTGATCCCGTACGGGCGGCCGGCCTCGAGCAGCCGCTCCCACACCGCGACCCCGTACCAGGCATTGACGTAGACCTCGAAGGCGAGCTCGCCGGAGAAGCTGATCCGGGCCAGCCGGACCGGCACCCCGTCGAAGGTGGTGTCCCGCCAGGTCATGAACGGGAACGCCTCGTTGGCGACGTCCACCTGGGGGAAGACGGCGCCGATGACGTCGCGGGAGCGGGGGCCGACGACCGGGAACGTGTTCCACTGCTCGGTGACCGAGGTGCAGTGCACCCGCAGGTCCGGCCACTCCGTCTGGGCCCACTCCTCCATCCAGTCGAGGACCTTCGCCGCACCGCCGGTGGTGGTGAGCAGCAGGAAGCGGTCCTCGGCCAGGCGCAGCACGGTGCCGTCGTCGATCACCATGCCGTCGACGCCGCACATGACGCCGTAGCGGACGGAGCCGACCTTCAGGCTGCTCATCATGTTCGTGTACAGCCGGTCGAGCAGGACGGCGGCGTCGGGACCCTGGACGTCGATCTTGCCCAGCGTCGAGCCGTCGAGGAGCCCGACGCCGGTGCGGGCGGCGGCGCACTCGCGGAGGACCGCAGCCTCCATGTCCTCACCGGGCCGCGGGTAGTGGCGGGGACGCTTCCACTGACCGACGTCCTCGAAGACCGCGCCGGCCGCCACGTGCCAGTCGTGCAGCGACGTGACCCGCTCGGGGTCGAAGAGCCGACCGCGGTCGCGGCCGGCGAGGGCAGCGAAGGCCACCGGGGTGTAGGGCGGGCGGAACGTGGTGGTCCCGGTGGCCTGCACCGGGATCCCGAGCAGTTCGGCGGTGATCCCCGAGGTGAGGACGCCGGAGGTCTTGCCCTGGTCGTGCGCGGTCCCGATCGTCGTGTAGCGCTTGATGTGCTCGATGGAGCGCAGGCCGGCGCCGACCGCCCGTTCGATGTCGGCGACCGTCGCGTCGCGCTGCAGGTCGACGAAGGAGGTGTGCCCGCCGGCGCCGGAGGTGTCCGGCACCCGCCACAGCACCAGGGGCGCCGCTGGGGCGACCGGCTCCGGCGCCGTGGGCAGCCGGTCCTCCCCCGGCGGCGGGACCGCCAGCGCGGTCAGGGCGGCGCGGGCCACGCGCTGCCCGTCGGTCAGGCACCCCGCCAGGTCGAACACCCCGGCCGCCGCACCGGTGACCGACAGGCCGTCGAGCTCCTCCGCGGGGAGGAACGCCCCGAGGGCCTCGTCGTAGCGGAGCCGGCCGCGGGCCTGGCTGAACAGGTGCACCGCCGGGTTACAGCCACCGCTGACCAGCAGCACGTCGCAGGCGATCGCGCTGCCGGTGCCGACCTCTCCGTCGGCGAACGCGGCGACGCGGGCGTGCGTGATCCGCTCGACGCCCTGCGTCCCCGTCACGACGGCCCCGGACAGGACCCGGATCCCGGCGCGCTCGCACTCCTCCCGGCGCGGCGAGCCTGCCGGCCGGGCGTCGACCACTGCCTGGACCTGCACGCCCGCGCGGTGCAGGTCCAGGGCGGCGTCGTAGGCGCTGTCGTTCGTGGTGAACACGACGGCCTGGCGGCCGGGCAGCACGCCGTAGCGGTGCAGGAACGTGCGCGCGGCGCCGGCGAGCATGGTGCCCGGGCGGTCGTTGTCGCTGAAGACCACCGGCCGCTCGTGGGCTCCGGTCGCGACGACGACGGAGCGGGCCCGGAGGCGCCACACCCGCTGGCGCGAGACGTGCTTCGGCGCCGCCGTCCCGAGGTGGTCGGTGCGCCGCTCCAGGGCAAGGACGAAGCCGTCGTCGTAGCTGCCGAAGGCGGTGGTGCGCTGCAGGTGCAGGACCTCGGGGTGGCCGGCGAGCTCGGCGACCGCCGCGGCGACCCACTCCAGCGCCGGGGCGCCGTCGAGGCGGTCGATGCCGCCCAGCAGCGAGCCGCCCGCCTCGGACTGGTCGTCGACGAGGGCGACGCGGGCACCGGAGCGGGCGGCGGTGAGCGCGGCGGCCAGGCCCGCCGGCCCGGCACCCACCACGAGCACGTCGACGTGGTGGTGGACGGCGTCGTACCGGGCGGAGTCGGAGATCTCGGCGAGGCGGCCCTGCCCCGGCAGACCGTGGGCGACCAGCCCGTCGTGGAGTTCCACCGTGGTGGCCAGCAGCATGGGCTCGGGGAAGGGCTCCTCGATCTGCACCAGGCCACCCGGGTCCTCGGCCCAGGCCGCGGCGATGCCGCGGGGGCGGCCGAGCTTGACGCTCGTGGCGACCTGGTGCCGGCCGGCGGCGAGCAGGGCCGAGGCGAGCGTGTCACCGGGATGGCCGGTGTGGGTCTGCCCGTCGAAGGTGAACTCGAGGGTCGTGGCGCGGTCGATGCGGCCGCCCTCGGCGGTGCGGAAGGGGCTGGTCATGGGGCTGCGCTCCTGCGTGACCTCGCGAGCTCGGTCGCGTGCGGCTGGGGGGCGTCGAGGCGGTGGACGCTCTCGAAGCGGTAGGTGGCGGTGTCGCGGACCGCGTTGAACCAGCGACGGCAGCCGGCGCTGTGGCACCAGCGCTCGGCGAAGCGGCCCTTGGTGTTGTCGCGGAAGAACACGTAGTGCGCCCACTCCTCGTCGGAGACCTCGGCGGGGTGGTCCGGGTACGGGACGTGGGCCTGGCCGCCGTAGTGGAACTCGACCTCCTCGCGGGGGCCGCACCACGGGCATTCGATGAGCTGCACGGGGTCTCCCTGGTCAGTGGGCCACGGCGGCGGCGCCGTGCTCGTCGACCAGCGCGCCGGTGACGAAGCGGTCGAGGGTGAACGGCGCCACGTTCGCGTGGGGCTCGCCGTGGGCGATGGTGTGCGCCAGGGCCCAGCCGACGCCGGGGGTGGCCTTGAACCCGCCGGTGCCCCAGCCGCAGTTCAGGTAGACGTTGTCGTAGGGGGTCCGGCCCACGATCGGCGAGGCGTCGGGGCTGGTGTCGACGATCCCGGCCCAGGTGCGCAGCAGGTGGGCGCGGGCGAACACCGGGAAGAGCTCGACCGCGGCGGCCATCTGACGTTCGATGACGTGGAAGGCGCCGCGCTGCCCGTAGCCGTTGTAGGAGTCCACGCCGGCGCCCATGACCAGCTCGCCCTTGTGCGCCTGGGAGACGTACACGTGCACGGCGTTGGACATGACCACCGTGGGGTGCACGGGCTCGAGCAGTTCGGAGACCAGCGCCTGCAGCGGGTGGCTCTGCACCGGCACCCTGATGCCGAGCATGTCGGTGAGCACCGAGGTGTGGCCGGCGGCGCAGAGGGCGACAGTGCCGGCGGCGATGGTGCCGCGCGCGGTCTGCACACCGGTGACCCGGTTGCCGTCGGTGGCGAACCCGGTGACCTCGCAGTCCTGGATGAGGTCGATGCCGGCCTCGTGGGCTCGGCGGGCGAAGCCCCAGGCGACGTAGTCGTGCTTGGCGATGCCGGCCCGGGGCTGGTAGGTGGCCCCCAGGACGGGATAGCGGATGTCGGTGGAGGTGTTGACGATCGGGCAGACCTTGCGGACCTCGTCGGGCTCCAGCCACTCCGCGTCGACACCGTTGAGCTTGTTGGCCTCGACCCGCCGCACGCTGTCGCGGACGTCCTGCAGGGTGTGGGCGAGGTTGAGCACGCCGCGCTGGCTGAACAGGATCGGGTAGCCGAGGTCCTCCTCGAGCCCCTCCCACAGCTTGAGCGACTGCTCGTAGATCGCCGAGCTCTCGTCCCACAGGTAGTTGGAGCGGATGATCGTCGTGTTGCGGGCCATGTTGCCGCCCGCCAGCCAGCCCTTCTCCAGGACGGCGACGTTCGTGATCCCGTGGTTCTTCGCCAGGTAGTGCGCGGTGGCCAGGCCGTGCCCGCCCCCGCCCACGATCACCACGTCGTAGGACCGCTTCGGCTCCGGGTCACGCCACAGGAAGTCGGGGTGGTCCGGCAGGTCCGCGCCGGGGGTGCGTGGGGCGTGGGAGGGACCGGGACTCATCGGGGGACCTCCGTCAGGTCGGGGTAGAGCGGGTGCCGGCCGGCCAGCCGGCTGACCCGCG
>NZ_JAAKGN010000118.1:0-15955 GCF_011039295.1 Modestobacter sp. KNN46-3
AAGTGTGATAAGAGCAGAGCCCGTCGCGGAAGCAACCCCAGGCCCCCGGCCAACTGCTCGTCCCAGCCCGGCGACCCCGCCGGGCTGGGACGAGCAGTTGGCCGGGGGCCTGGAGTTCCTGCGCCGCCGGCTGATCGGCGAGTACGACACCGACGAGTTCGGCTTCGACCCCGACCTCACCGACCACGTCCTGCTCCCGGGGCTCCGGCCGTTGTTCCACCGCTGGTTCCGGGTGGAGACCCAGGGGTTGGAGAACGTGCCCGACGTCGGGGGCGCCCTGGTGGTGGCCAACCACTCGGGCACCGTGCCGGTCGACGCACTGATGACCACGGTGGCGCTGCACGACGAGCACCCGGCGGCCCGCCGGCTCCGGCTGCTCGGTGCCGACCTGGTGTTCCAGGTCCCCTTCATCGGGTCCCTGGCGCGCAAGCTGGGCGTCACCCTGGCCTGCAACGAGGACGCCGAGCGGCTGCTGTCCGGCGGAGAGTTGGTCGGGGTCTTCCCCGAGGGCTTCAAGGGCGTCGGCAAGCCGTTCCACGAGCGGTACACCCTGCAGCGGTTCGGTCGCGGCGGCTTCGTCAGCGCCGCGCTGCGCACCGGCACCCCGATCGTGCCGTGCGCGATCGTGGGGGCCGAGGAGATCTACCCGATGATCGGCAACGCCCGCACCGCCGCCCGGCTGCTCGGCCTGCCCTACTTCCCGATCACCCCGACCTTCCCGCTGCTGGGCCCGCTGGGTGCGGTCCCGCTGCCGTCGAAGTGGTTCATCGCCTTCGGTGAGCCGATCGAGACCGCGTCCTACGGGCCGGCCGCGGCCGACGACCCGATGGTCGTGTTCAACCTGACCGACCAGGTCCGCGAGACCATCCAGCACTCCCTCTACCGCCTTCTCCTCCAACGCCGCAGCGTCTTCAGCTGACAGCTGACAGCTGACAGCTGACAGCTGACAGCTGACCACCGACCACCTGGCCAGCCGACCGGACTCGACATCCGGCGCAGCCGGGCGCGACGACGGGGGCCGAAGGCCCCCAGAGGAGTGCAGGCAGCGGCTCCGCGCAGGCCGGGCACGGAACCACGACGCGGGGCAGGAGACGCGACGACGTCGCGGGCACACCGAGCGGGGGCCCGAAGGGCTCCCCGAGGTGAGCCGGCAAACGGCTCAGCGAGACCGGGGCACGGCAGTTGGCCGCGGTGTCATCCGGAGGATGACGATCAAAACGGCCAGTGGTTCCGGCGGCGCAGGGAGATGAGCCCGCCGACGACGCCGCCGGAGAGGGCGGCGACGCCCACCGTGGGCACGCCGATCTTGGCGGCCTTGCGGCCGGTCCGGTAGTCCTTGACCGTCCAGCCGCGGGAGCGGGCGACGGCGCGCAGTTCGGAGTCGGGGTTCACCGCGACCGCGGTGCCGACCAGGGTCAGCATGGGCAGGTCGTTGGTCGAGTCGCTGTAGGCGGTGCAGCGGGCCAGGTCGAGGCCCTCCCGCTCGGCGATCGCCCGGACGGCCTGTGCCTTGGACTCCCCGTGCATCATCTCGCCCACCAGCCGGCCGGTGTAGCGGCCGTCGACGATCTCGGAGACGGTGCCCAGCGCGCCGGTCAGGCCGAGTCGGTGGGCGATGATCGAGGCGAGCTCGACCGGGGTGGCGGTGACCAGCCAGACCCGCTGGCCGGCGTCCAGGTGCTGCTGGGCGAGGTTGCGGGTGCCCGACCAGATGCGGTCGGCCATCAGCTCGTCGTAGATCTCCTCGCTGGCGTCGACGATCTCCTGCACCTCGCGGCCGGCGACGAACGCCAGGGCGTTGTCCCGGACGGTGTGCATGTCGGTCGCGCTCTCGCTCCCGGCGACCCGGAACTTGGCCTGCTGCCAGACGAACGAGGCGACGTCGCGGCTGGTGAAGTACTTGCGGGCGGCCAGGCCGCGGGCGAACCAGAAGAGCGAGGCGCCCATCATCATCGTGTTGTCGACGTCGAAGAACGCCGCTGCCGTGCGGTCGGGCGCGGGGGCGGTGGCCTCGGTCTCCGCCGCGGCGGCCGAGGCGGCGCCGGCGACGAGCGCGCGGGCCTCGTCGTCCTCCAGCTCGACCGGGGTGCGCGCCCTGCGGCCTCGGAAGGGCACTCGGACCATCCCGCACCACCTCCCCGGTGTCGCTCCGACCGGTACGTCGTCGACCGCCACCTCGCTGACCGTCACCGCGACCCTATCGCCGGGTCACCCGCCCGTGGCCGGTCCGTCGGGCAGCAGTGCGGCCAGTCGGCGCACCGCCCGGTGCTGCAGCGCCTTCACCGCGCCGTCCTTGCGGCCCATGGCCGTGGCCGTCTCCGCCACCGACAGCCCCTGGAAGAAGCGCAGCACCACGCACTGCCGCTGGTCGGCGGACAGCAGTCGGACGCCGGCCAGCAGGTCCACGTTCGCCAACCGCTGCAGCACGGCGTCCTCGGGGCCGTCGGTCGCCCGGTCCGCGTCCCGCATGTCGGCGGTGAGGACCTCCAGGCGGTGGCGGCCGCTCTTGACGTGGTCCAGTGCGATGTTGCGGGCGATGCTGATCAGCCAGGCTCCGACGTCCCGCCCCTGGAACGTGAGGGAGTCGATCCGGCGCAGGGCGCGCGCGAACGTCTCGCTGGTGAGGTCCTCCGCCGTGGCCTGGTCGGCGACCCGGCGGGACAGGTAACGGTGGACGACGTCGGCGTACCGGTCGTAGAGCTCCCCGAACCCGTCCGCGTCACCGGCCTGCGCCCGGCCCACGAGCGCCCAGACCTCGGCCTCGGCCGGGGTCGGGTCGCCACCCCGGCGCGGCCGGGGGACGACCTGCGCTGGCGTCGGGGACGCGACGGCCGGCGACGTGACGGCCGGGGACGCGATGGATGGGGACGCGATGGATGGGAGGCGGGTCATGCCGCTGTCGGACCTCCTCACATCCCTGCCGAGCCGAGCTGCTCGGGCGCCACGCAGCCACGGACGGTGCGGTCCGCCGCTCATGGTGACAACATCGTGCCGCTGCGTCCACGTCCCCGCCGTCCGAGACGGCTGCTGCCCTGCGGAGGTCCGTCGTGCCGGTCGAACGAGAGCCGCACGAGCAGGACGGACGCGAGCAGGACGGTCTCGTGCAGGACGGCGCGGTGCGCTCCTTCTCCGCACTCGTCCGCCGTGCGGCCGCGGGCCACGGCAACGCGCCGGCGCTGGTCCACGGCGAACGCCGGCTGACCTGGTCGGAGGTCGACGCACTGACCGACCGGGCGGCCGCCGGGTACCTCGAGCGCGGACTGCACACCGGTGACCGGGTGGCGGTGCAGCTGCCCAACGGCGTGGACTGGGTGGTCGCGGTGATGGGTGCGCTGCGGGCCGGGCTGGTCGTCGTCCCGGTCAACACCGCCTACACCGACCCGGAGGTCACCCACCTGCTCGCCGACTCCGGTGCCCGGCTGCTCGTGGTGGCGGGGGAGCGGCCCGAGCTGGTCGGCGTCCCGGTGTGCGTGGGGCCCCCGGCAGCCGACGGCCCGCCGCCGGCCGACCCGGACGACCCCGACGCGCTGGCCCTGCTGGCCTACACCAGCGGCACCACCGGGCGGCCCCGCGGCGCGATGCTCACCCACGCCGCGCTGCTGGCCAACCAGCAGCAGTGCCTGGCGCTCCAGCCGCCGCCGGTGCGCACCGGCGACCGGGTGCTGCTGACCCTGCCGCTGTTCCACGTCTACGGCTTCAACAGCGGCTGGGGCCTGGTCGCGGCCACCGGTGCCTGTGCGGTGCTGCTGGACGAGTTCGACCCGGCGGGGTCCCTGGCGCTCATGGCCGCCGAGGAGGTGTCGGCGGTGCCGGGTGCCCCGCCGATGTACGCCGCCTGGCTGGCGGTGGCCGACGCGGCGGGCAGTGACGCCGTGCTCCGCCGCGGGTTCGCCGCCGTGCGCACGGCCAGCTGCGGAGCCGCGCCGATGCCCGGTGCGCTCTTCGAGGCCATGCGCACCCGTGCCGCGGTGACGGTCTGGGAGGGCTACGGGCTGACCGAGGCCGCCCCGGTGCTGGCCAGCACACTGGCGACCGGGCGGGCGAAGCCGGAGTGCATCGGCGGTCCGCTGCCCGGTGTGGAGCTGGTGCTGCGGGACACCGCGGGCGGGCCGACCGCCGGGCCGGACCCGGGCAGCCGGGTGCGGGCCGACGTCTGGGGCGACCCGTTCGGCGACGAGGACGCCGACGGCGAGACCGGGGAGATCTGCGTGCGCGGCCCCAACCTGTTCGGCGGCTACTGGCCCGACGGGGCCGACGGCCCGGACGCCGACGGCTGGCTGCTCACCGGCGACATCGCCTACCGCGACGCCCAGGGCGACCTCAAGCTGGTCGACCGGCGCCGGGACCTGGTGCTGGTCAGCGGCTTCAACGTCTACCCGGGCGAGGTGGAGCGGGTGCTGGCCGAGCACCCCGGGGTGGTCGAGAGCGCGGTGATCGGCGTGCCGGACCAGCGCAGCGGCGAGGCGGTGCACGCCGTCGTCGTCCGCACCCCCGGCGCGGAGGTGACGGAGGAGCAGTTGCGCGAGCACGCCGGCCGGTCGCTGGCCCGGTTCAAGGTCCCGGTGGCCGTCCACTTCGTCCCCGAGCTGCCGCACTCCCTGGCCGGCAAGGTCAGCCGGGCCCGGCTCCGCGAGCTCGGGCTGGAGCGGGCCGCGGCCGCGGCGGACGCCGAGCCGTCGGCGGCGGGGGAGGCCTCCGATGACTGAGCCGGGGCCCCGGCTGGAGCTGCTGACCCGCGAGGGCTGTCACCTGTGCGTCATCGCCGCGGAGACGCTGACCCGGATCGCCGGGGAGGCACGCCTCGGCGTCTCGCTGGTCGACGTCGACACCGATCCGGAGCTGCGGATCGAGTACGGCGACCGGGTGCCGGTGGTCCTGCTCGACGGCCGGGAGCACAGCCACTTCACCGTCGACGTCCCGCGGCTGCGCCGCGACCTGGGCATCCCCGCACCCCACTGACCCGCCCCGAGCGGGACGTCGTCGGCGGCCGGTGAGATGCTGGGGCACCCGTCCGGGGGTCCTCGGGGCGTGGTCCTCGACACAGCGGGCGCCCGCCACCTGCGCGGACGCCCTCGGCGACTTTGTTCAGGCGTTCACAAGCGGTTACCGTGGCGTTTGCCGGGCGCCGACGTGCCCGTCTCCCTGACCTGTCTGAGTCCTCCCGATCGTCCCCGGTCCGCCCGGGAGTGCGTTCGGATCGCTGTGGAGTCTGCCCGTGCCCCAGTCGCGGCCCCGGATCATCCCGGAGGCCACCGTTGCCCGGTTGGCCGTGTACCTGAGGGTGCTGGCCGGCCTCGCCGACGGCGGTCGCAGTCACGTCTCCTCCGGGGAGCTCGCCTCGGCGGCCGGGGTGAACCCCGCCGGTCTCCGCAAGGACCTGTCCTACCTCGGTCCCTGTGGCGTCCGCGGGGTCGGCTACTCGGTCTCGGGCCTGCGGGACCGGCTCACCGACGCCCTCGGCGGGGAGCGCTCCCGACCCTGCGTGCTCATCGGGATCGGCCGGCTGGGGTCGGCACTGGCCGACTACGCCGGGTTCGCCAGCCGGGGCTTCGAGTTCGTCGGCCTGCTCGACACCGACCCCGCGACGGTCGGGCACCGGGTCGGCGGCCTCCAGGTCCGCCCGGTCCAGGAGCTGGAGGCCGTCGTCGCCGAGACCCACGCGACGATCGGCGTCATCACGACACCGGCCGAGGTGGCCCAGTCGGTCTGCGACCGACTGGTCTCGGTCGGGGTGAGGAGCATCTTGAACTTCGCGCCGGTGGCGTTGACGGTCCCTGCGGGTGTCGACGTCCGCAAGGTCGACCTGTCCGTGGAGCTGCAGGTGCTGGCCTTCCTGGACCAGCAGCGCGACGGGACGCCGCCGCTGCTGGCCCCGGTGCGGCCCGCCCAGGGGGTCGCCCGATGAGCCTGCTCGCGGTCGGCATCAGCCACCAGACGGCGCCGGTGGCCCTGCTCGAGCAGGTGAGCATGACCGGCGACGACAAGGTCAAGACCCTGCACGAGCTGGTCGAGAGCGACCACGTCTCCGAGGCCATCGTGCTGGCCACCTGCAACCGGATCGAGGTGTTCGCCGAGGTCGACCGCTTCCACGGCGGGATCACCGACGTCAGCCGGGTGCTCGCCCGGCACGCCGGCGCGACGGTGGAGGAGCTCTCCCCCTACGTCACCGTCTACTACGAGGACCAGGCGATCGGGCACCTGTGCACCGTCGCCGCCGGCCTGGACTCGATGGTCGTCGGTGAGACCCAGGTGCTCGGGCAACTGCGCGCCGCCTACGCCCTCGCCCAGGAGGAGGGCACGGTCGGGCGCGAGCTGCACCCGATCGCCCAGCGGGCGCTGCGCGTGGGCAAGCGCGTGCACGCCGAGACCGGCATCGACCGGGCCGGCGCGTCCTTGGTCTCGGTCGCCCTGGACCGGGTCTCGGAGACCCTCGGTGAGCTCGCCGACCGCCCGGTGCTGGTGGTCGGTGCCGGGTCGATGGGCGCCCTGGCCGCGACCACCCTGGCCCGCCGGGGCGCGGCGGTCACCGTCAGCAGCCGGACGCCGGCCAGCGCCGCCCGCCTGGCCGAGTCGATCGGCGGCCGGCAGGCCGACCTCGAGCAGCTGCCCGCCGAGCTCGCCGCGGCCGACGTCCTGGTCACCTGCACCGGCGCCACCGGCACCGTCATCGGCACCGACCTGGTCGAGGAGGCCCTCCTCGGGCGGGCCGGGCGACCGTTGGTGATCGTCGACCTCGCGCTCCCGCGCGACGTCGACGCCTCGGTCGGCGGCCTGCCCGGCGTGCACGTCGTGGACCTGGCGATGCTGCAGGGGGAGCGCGCCGCGCACCCCGGCCAGCCGGTGGCCGGCTCCGTCGCCGCCGACGACATCGCCGCCGCGCACGCCCTGGTCGAGCTGGAGACCTCGCTGCTGCGCGCCGAGCGGCAGGCCGCCGCGGTGGCCCCGACCGTCTCGGCGCTGCGCAGCCAGGCCGCCGAGGTGGTCGACGCCGAGCTGCTGCGGCTGTCCACGCGCCTGCCCGACCTGGACGCCAAGGCGCGCAGCGAGATCGCCCGCACCGTCCGCCGGGTGGTCGACAAGCTGCTGCACGAGCCCACCGTCCGGGTGAAGGAGCTGGCCGGTGCCCCCGGCGGCACCGACTACGCCGACGCGCTGCGTGCGCTGTTCGGGCTGGGGCTGTCCGGTGTCACCGACGGGGAGCGCACCAGCCTCTCCGACGCGGTCACCGTCGACCCCGAGCTGCCGGCCGGCACCCCGCTGTCGGCGCTGGACCCGCGGATCGACGCCACCCGCGACGGGCGCACCGGGGGTGCCGCGTGACCGGCGTGGAGTCGCCGCTGCGGCTGGGCACCCGGGCGAGCCAGCTGGCGCTGACCCAGTCCCAGCACGTCGCCGACGCGCTCACCGCGGCCACCGGCGTGCCGGTCGAGCTGGTGCACATCAGCACCTACGGCGACCGGTCCACCGAGGCGATCAACCAGCTCGGCGGCACCGGGGTCTTCGTCACCGCCCTGCGCGACGCGCTGCAGCAGGGCACGGTCGACCTCGCCGTCCACAGCTTCAAGGACCTGCCGACCTCGCCGAGCCCCGGCCTGACCGTGGCCGCCGTCCCGCCGCGGCAGGACCCCCGCGACGTGCTCGTCGCCCGCGACGGCCTCAGCCTCGGGGAGCTGCCCGCCGGTTCCCGGATCGGCACCGGCGCCCCCCGCCGGGTGGCCCAGTTGCGCGCCCTGGGTCTCGGCCTGGAGATCGTGCCGATCCGCGGCAACGTCGACACCCGGATGGGCCGGGTCACCTCCGGCGATCTGGACGCCGTCGTCCTGGCCCGGGCCGGTCTGGCCCGGCTGGACCGGCTGTCGGCGGTGACCGAGGTGCTCGACCCGATCCAGGTGCTCCCCGCCCCGGCGCAGGGTGCCCTCGCCGTGGAGTGCCGCGCCGACGACACCCGCGTGCGTGACCTGCTCGCCGTGCTCGACGACCCCGCGGCCCGGGCCTGCGTGGCAGCCGAGCGTGCGGTGCTCGCCGCGCTGGAGGCCGGGTGCAGCGCCCCGGTGGCCGCACACGCCGAGCTCGCCGAGGGCGAGGACGGCGCCGCGGAGCTCTACCTGCGCGCGTCGGTCACCGCCCTCGACGGCAGCGACGGCGTCCAGATCGCCGGAGGTGACCCGGCCCATCCGGGTGTCGACGTTGCCGCGGATCGGCACGATCTCCAGGCCGAGACCCAGGGCGCGCAACTGGGCCACCCGGCGGGGGGCGCCGGTGCCGATCCGGGAACCGGCGGGCAGCTCCCCGAGGCTGAGGCCGTCGCGGGCGACGAGCACGTCGCGGGGGTCCTGCCGCGGCGGGACGGCGGCCACGGTCAGGCCGGGGCTCGGCGAGGTCGGCAGGTCCTTGAAGCTGTGGACGGCGAGGTCGACCGTGCCCTGCTGCAGCGCGTCGCGCAGGGCGGTGACGAAGACCCCGGTGCCGCCGAGCTGGTTGATCGCCTCGGTGGACCGGTCGCCGTAGGTGCTGATGTGCACCAGCACGACGGGCACGCGGGTGGCTGCGGTGAGCGCGTCGGCGACGGGCTGGGCCTGGGTCAGCGCCAGCTGCCTCGCCCGGGTGCCCAGCCGCAGCGGCGACTCCACGCCGGTCACGCGGCACCCCCGGTGCGCCCGTCGCGGGTGGCGTCGATCCGCGGGTCCAGCGCCGACAGCGGGGTGCCGGCCGGCAGCTCGGGGTCGACGGTGACCGCGTCGGAGAGGCTGGTGCGCTCCCCGTCGGTGACACCGGACAGCCCCAGCCCGAACAGCGCACGCAGCGCGTCGGCGTAGTCGGTGCCGCCGGGGGCACCGGCCAGCTCCTTCACCCGGACGGTGGGCTCGTGCAGCAGCTTGTCGACCACCCGGCGGACGGTGCGGGCGATCTCGCTGCGCGCCTTGGCGTCCAGGTCGGGCAGGCGCGTGGACAGCCGCAGCAGCTCGGCGTCGACCACCTCGGCGGCCTGGCTGCGCAGCGCCGAGACGGTCGGGGCCACCGCGGCGGCCTGCCGCTCGGCGCGCAGCAGCGAGGTCTCCAGCTCGACCAGGGCGTGCGCGGCGGCGATGTCGTCGGCGGCGACGGAGCCGGCCACCGGCTGGCCGGGGTGCGCGGCGCGCTCCCCCTGCAGCATCGCCAGGTCCACGACGTGCACGCCGGGCAGGCCGCCGACCGAGGCGTCGACGTCGCGCGGGAGCGCGAGGTCGACGATCACCAACGGTCGCCCGGCCCGCCCGAGGAGGGCCTCCTCGACCAGGTCGGTGCCGATGACGGTGCCGGTGGCGCCGGTGCAGGTGACCAGGACGTCGGCCGCGGCGAGCTCGGCGGGCAGCTGCTCGAGGTCGGCCTGCCGGCCGCCGATCGACTCGGCCAGGCGGGCGGCGCTGGCCGGCGTCCGGCTGCTGACGGTGACCGCCGCGCCCCGGCGGGCCAGGGTGGTCGCGGCCAGGGCGCCCATCGACCCGGCACCGACCACCAGCACCGGGCGGTCGGCGAGCTCACCGAGGGTCTCCGAGACCCGGTCCAGGGCGACCGAGACCAAGGACGCGCCGGCCCGGTCGATGCCGGTCTCGGCGTGCACGCGCTTGCCCACGCGCAGCGCCCGCTGGGCGATCGGGTGCAGCTCGCGCCCGACCGTGCCCTCCTCCTGGGCGAGGGCGTAGGCGGCGCGCAGTTGCCCGAGCACCTGGGTCTCACCGACGACCATCGAGTCCAGGCCGGCGGCGACGGTGCACAGGTGCCCGATCGCCTGGTCCTCGTAGTAGACGGTGACGTAGGGGGAGAGCTCCTCCACCGTCGCGCCGGCGTGCCGGGCGAGCACCCGGCTGACGTCGGTGATCCCGCCGTGGAAGCGGTCGACCTCGGCGAACACCTCGATCCGGTTGCAGGTGGCCAGCACGATGGCCTCGGAGACGTGGTCGCTCTCGACCAGCTCGTGCAGGGTCTTGACCTTGTCGTCGCCGGTCATGCTCACCTGCTCGAGCAGGGCCACCGGCGCCGTCTGGTGGCTGATGCCGACCGCGAGCAGGCTCATCGGGCGACCCCCTGGGCGGGCCGCACCGGGGCCAGCAGCGGCGGCGTCCCGTCGCGCTGCTGGTCCAGGAAGGCCAGCACCTGCAGCTCCACGGACAGGTCGACCTTGCGGACGTCGACACCCGCAGGGACCGTCAACGCCACCGGCGCGAAGTTCAAGATGCTCCTCACCCCGACCGAGACCAGTCGGTCGCAGACCGACTGGGCCACCTCGGCCGGTGTCGTGATGACGCCGATCGTCGCGTGGGTCTCGGCGACGACGGCCTCCAGCTCCTGGACCGGGCGGACCTGGAGGCCGCCGACCCGGTGCCCGACCGTCGCGGGGTCGGTGTCGAGCAGGCCGACGAACTCGAAGCCCCGGCTGGCGAACCCGGCGTAGTCGGCCAGTGCCGACCCCAGCCGGCCGATCCCGATGAGCACGCAGGGTCGGGAGCGCTCCCCGCCGAGGGCGTCGGTGAGCCGGTCCCGCAGGCCCGAGACCGAGTAGCCGACCCCGCGGACGCCACAGGGACCGAGGTAGGACAGGTCCTTGCGGAGACCGGCGGGGTTCACCCCGGCCGCCGAGGCGAGCTCCCCGGAGGAGACGTGACTGCGACCGCCGTCGGCGAGGCCGGCCAGCACCCTCAGGTACACGGCCAACCGGGCAACGGTGGCCTCCGGGATGATCCGGGGCCGCGACTGGGGCACGGGCAGACTCCACAGCGATCCGAACGCACTCCCGGGCGGACCGGGGACGATCGGGAGGACTCAGACAGGTCAGGGAGACGGGCACGTCGGCGCCCGGCAAACGCCACGGTAACCGCTTGTGAACGCCTGAACAAAGTCGCCGAGGGCGTCCGCGCAGGTGGCGGGCGCCCGCTGTGTCGAGGACCACGCCCCGAGGACCCCCGGACGGGTGCCCCAGCATCTCACCGGCCGCCGACGACGTCCCGCTCGGGGCGGGTCAGTGGGGTGCGGGGATGCCCAGGTCGCGGCGCAGCCGCGGGACGTCGACGGTGAAGTGGCTGTGCTCCCGGCCGTCGAGCAGGACCACCGGCACCCGGTCGCCGTACTCGATCCGCAGCTCCGGATCGGTGTCGACGTCGACCAGCGAGACGCCGAGGCGTGCCTCCCCGGCGATCCGGGTCAGCGTCTCCGCGGCGATGACGCACAGGTGACAGCCCTCGCGGGTCAGCAGCTCCAGCCGGGGCCCCGGCTCAGTCATCGGAGGCCTCCCCCGCCGCCGACGGCTCGGCGTCCGCCGCGGCCGCGGCCCGCTCCAGCCCGAGCTCGCGGAGCCGGGCCCGGCTGACCTTGCCGGCCAGGGAGTGCGGCAGCTCGGGGACGAAGTGGACGGCCACCGGGACCTTGAACCGGGCCAGCGACCGGCCGGCGTGCTCGCGCAACTGCTCCTCCGTCACCTCCGCGCCGGGGGTGCGGACGACGACGGCGTGCACCGCCTCGCCGCTGCGCTGGTCCGGCACGCCGATCACCGCGCTCTCGACCACCCCGGGGTGCTCGGCCAGCACCCGCTCCACCTCGCCCGGGTAGACGTTGAAGCCGCTGACCAGCACCAGGTCCCGGCGCCGGTCGACCAGCTTGAGGTCGCCCTGGGCGTCGCGGTAGGCGATGTCGCCGGTGAGCAGCCAGCCGTCGGCGTCCGGGCCGTCGGCCCCGTCGGGCCAGTAGCCGCCGAACAGGTTGGGGCCGCGCACGCAGATCTCCCCGGTCTCGCCGTCGGCGTCCTCGTCGCCGAACGGGTCGCCCCAGACGTCGGCCCGCACCCGGCTGCCCGGGTCCGGCCCGGCGGTCGGCCCGCCCGCGGTGTCCCGCAGCACCAGCTCCACACCGGGCAGCGGACCGCCGATGCACTCCGGCTTCGCCCGCCCGGTCGCCAGTGTGCTGGCCAGCACCGGGGCGGCCTCGGTCAGCCCGTAGCCCTCCCAGACCGTCACCGCGGCACGGGTGCGCATGGCCTCGAAGAGCGCACCGGGCATCGGCGCGGCTCCGCAGCTGGCCGTGCGCACGGCGGCGAACCCGCGGCGGAGCACGGCGTCACTGCCCGCCGCGTCGGCCACCGCCAGCCAGGCGGCGTACATCGGCGGGGCACCCGGCACCGCCGACACCTCCTCGGCGGCCATGAGCGCCAGGGACCCCGCCGGGTCGAACTCGTCCAGCAGCACCGCACAGGCACCGGTGGCCGCGACCAGGCCCCAGCCGCTGTTGAAGCCGTAGACGTGGAACAGCGGCAGGGTCAGCAGCACCCGGTCGCCGGTGCGCACCGGCGGCGGCTGGAGCGCCAGGCACTGCTGCTGGTTGGCCAGCAGCGCGGCGTGGGTGAGCATCGCGCCGCGGGGCCGCCCGGTGGTGCCGCTGGTGTAGGCCAGCAGGGCCAGCGCGTCGGGGTCGTCCGGGTCGGCCGGCGGCGGGCCGTCGGCTGCCGGGGGCCCCACGCACACCGGGACGCCGACCAGCTCGGGCCGCTCCCCCGCCACCACGAGCAGCCGGGCACCGGAGTCGGCGAGCAGGTGGGTGACCTCCGGGTCGGTGTAGGCGGTGTTGACCGGGACGACGACCAGCCCGGCCCGCAGCGCACCCATCACCGCGACCACCCAGTCCACGCCGTTGGGCAGCTGCACCGCCACCCGGTCACCGGTGTGCAGTCCGCGCTCGAGGTACCCGGCGGCCGCCCGGTCGGTCAGTGCGTCGACCTCCGACCAGGTCAGCCGGCGTTCGCCGTGGACCAGCGCCGGCGCGTTGCCGTGGCCCGCGGCCGCACGGCGGACGAGTGCGGAGAAGGAGCGCACCGCGCCGTCCTGCACGAGACCGTCCTGCTCGCGTCCGTCCTGCTCGTGCGGCTCTCGTTCGACCGGCACGACGGACCTCCGCAGGGCAGCAGCCGTCTCGGACGGCGGGGACGTGGACGCAGCGGCACGATGTTGTCACCATGAGCGGCGGACCGCACCGTCCGTGGCTGCGTGGCGCCCGAGCAGCTCGGCTCGGCAGGGATGTGAGGAGGTCCGACAGCGGCATGACCCGCCTCCCATCCATCGCGTCCCCATCCATCGCGTCCCCGGCCGTCACGTCGCCGGCCGTCGCGTCCCCGACGCCAGCGCAGGTCGTCCCCCGGCCGCGCCGGGGTGGCGACCCGACCCCGGCCGAGGCCGAGGTCTGGGCGCTCGTGGGCCGGGCGCAGGCCGGTGACGCGGACGGGTTCGGGGAGCTCTACGACCGGTACGCCGACGTCGTCCACCGTTACCTGTCCCGCCGGGTCGCCGACCAGGCCACGGCGGAGGACCTCACCAGCGAGACGTTCGCGCGCGCCCTGCGCCGGATCGACTCCCTCACGTTCCAGGGGCGGGACGTCGGAGCCTGGCTGATCAGCATCGCCCGCAACATCGCACTGGACCACGTCAAGAGCGGCCGCCACCGCCTGGAGGTCCTCACCGCCGACATGCGGGACGCGGACCGGGCGACCGACGGCCCCGAGGACGCCGTGCTGCAGCGGTTGGCGAACGTGGACCTGCTGGCCGGCGTCCGACTGCTGTCCGCCGACCAGCGGCAGTGCGTGGTGCTGCGCTTCTTCCAGGGGCTGTCGGTGGCGGAGACGGCCACGGCCATGGGCCGCAAGGACGGCGCGGTGAAGGCGCTGCAGCACCGGGCGGTGCGCCGACTGGCCGCACTGCTGCCCGACGGACCGGCCACGGGCGGGTGACCCGGCGATAGGGTCGCGGTGACGGTCAGCGAGGTGGCGGTCGACGACGTACCGGTCGGAGCGACACCGGGGAGGTGGTGCGGGATGGTCCGAGTGCCCTTCCGAGGCCGCAGGGCGCGCACCCCGGTCGAGCTGGAGGACGACGAGGCCCGCGCGCTCGTCGCCGGCGCCGCCTCGGCCGCCGCGGCGGAGACCGAGGCCACCGCCCCCGCGCCCGACCGCACGGCAGCGGCGTTCTTCGACGTCGACAACACGATGATGATGGGCGCCTCGCTCTTCTGGTTCGCCCGCGGCCTGGCCGCCCGCAAGTACTTCACCAGCCGCGACGTCGCCTCGTTCGTCTGGCAGCAGGCCAAGTTCCGGGTCGCCGGGAGCGAGAGCGCGACCGACATGCACACCGTCCGGGACAACGCCCTGGCGTTCGTCGCCGGCCGCGAGGTGCAGGAGATCGTCGACGCCAGCGAGGAGATCTACGACGAGCTGATGGCCGACCGCATCTGGTCGGGCACCCGCAACCTCGCCCAGCAGCACCTGGACGCCGGCCAGCGGGTCTGGCTGGTCACCGCCACCCCGGTCGAGCTCGCCTCGATCATCGCCCACCGACTCGGCCTGACCGGCGCGCTGGGCACCGTCTCCGAGATCGTCGACGGCCGCTACACCGGCCGGCTGGTGGGCGAGATGATGCACGGGGAGTCCAAGGCACAGGCCGTCCGGGCGATCGCCGAGCGGGAGGGCCTCGACCTGGCCCGCTGCACCGCCTACAGCGACTCGACCAACGACCTGCCCATGCTGACCCTGGTCGGCACCGCGGTCGCGGTGAACCCCGACTCCGAACTGCGCGCCGTCGCCCGCTCCCGCGGCTGGACGGTCAAGGACTACCGGACCGGCCGCAAGGCCGCCAAGATCGGCGTGCCCACGGTGGGCGTCGCCGCCCTCTCCGGCGGCGTCGTCGGCGGGCTCATCTCCCTGCGCCGCCGGAACCACTGGCCGTTTTGATCGTCATCCTCCGGATGACACCGCGGCCAACTGCCGTGCCCCGGTCTCGCTGAGCCGTTTGCCGGCTCACCTCGGGGAGCCCTTCGGGCCCCCGCTCGGTGTGCCCGCGACGTCGTCGCGTCTCCTGCCCCGCGTCGTGGTTCCGTGCCCGGCCTGCGCGGAGCCGCTGCCTGCACTCCTCTGGGGGCCTTCGGCCCCCGTCGTCGCGCCCGGCTGCGCCGGATGTCGAGTCCGGTCGGCTGGCCAGGTGGTCGGTGGTCAGCTGTCAGCTGTCAGCTGTCAGCTGTCAGCTGTCAGCTGAAGACGCTGCGGCGTTGGAGGAGAAGGCGGTAGAGGGAGTGCTGGATGGTCTCGCGGACCTGGTCGGTCAGGTTGAACACGACCATCGGGTCGTCGGCCGCGGCCGGCCCGTAGGACGCGGTCTCGATCGGCTCACCGAAGGCGATGAACCACTTCGACGGCAGCGGGACCGCACCCAGCGGGCCCAGCAGCGGGAAGGTCGGGGTGATCGGGAAGTAGGGCAGGCCGAGCAGCCGGGCGGCGGTGCGGGCGTTGCCGATCATCGGGTAGATCTCCTCGGCCCCCACGATCGCGCACGGCACGATCGGGGTGCCGGTGCGCAGCGCGGCGCTGACGAAGCCGCCGCGACCGAACCGCTGCAGGGTGTACCGCTCGTGGAACGGCTTGCCGACGCCCTTGAAGCCCTCGGGGAAGACCCCGACCAACTCTCCGCCGGACAGCAGCCGCTCGGCGTCCTCGTTGCAGGCCAGGGTGACGCCCAGCTTGCGCGCCAGGGACCCGATGAAGGGGACCTGGAACACCAGGTCGGCACCGAGCAGCCGGAGCCGGCGGGCCGCCGGGTGCTCGTCGTGCAGCGCCACCGTGGTCATCAGTGCGTCGACCGGCACGGTGCCCGAGTGGTTGGCCACCACCAGGGCGCCCCCGACGTCGGGCACGTTCTCCAACCCCTGGGTCTCCACCCGGAACCAGCGGTGGAACAACGGCCGGAGCCCCGGGAGCAGGACGTGGTCGGTGAGGTCGGGGTCGAAGCCGAACTCGTCGGTGTCGTACTCGCCGATCAGCCGGCGGCGCAGGAACTCCAGGCCCCCGGCCAACTGCTCGTCCCAGCCCGGCGGGGTCGCCGGGCTGGGACGAGCAGTTGGCCGGGGGCCTGGGGTTGCTTCCGCGACGGGCTCTGCTCTTATCACACTT
>NZ_JAAKGN010000119.1:0-15757 GCF_011039295.1 Modestobacter sp. KNN46-3
CGGCCTTCTCGATGCCCTTCTTCAGGGCCATCGGGTTGGCGCCGGCGGCGACGTTGCGCAGCCCCTCGCGGACGAGGGCCTGGGCGAGCACGGTGGCGGTGGTGGTGCCGTCACCCGCGACGTCGTCGGTCTTCTTGGCGACCTCCTTGACCAGCTCGGCCCCGATCTTCTCGTACGGGTCCTCGAGCTCGATCTCCTTGGCGATGCTCACACCATCGTTGGTGATGGTGGGGGCGCCCCACTTCTTCTCCAGGACGACGTTGCGGCCCTTGGGGCCAAGCGTCACCTTGACGGCGTCGGCGAGGGTGTTCATGCCCCGCTCGAGTCCGCGGCGCGCCTCTTCGTCGAACGCGATCATCTTGGCCATGTGGTGATGTCCTCCATGCGTGGATCGCTGGCTGGTCAGGTCCGGCGCCCGCGACGGACGACACCGGTGCTGCGAACGCTCCTGCGGTTCGCGTCCCGGTGCCTCACCGTTCCGACCTGGCTGGCACTCGGGTAGCCCGAGTGCCAGCCCAAAGTCTGGCACTCGACCCAGGCGAGTGCAAGAAGGGGGGTCGACGGCCACCGGTCGGGGACGCAGCGAGGCCCGGCCCCCGACCGGGGACCGGGCCTCGTGGTGCTGACCGGATCAGGCGCTCTGGACGGCGTCCGCCTGCGGGCCCTTGTCGCCCTGGACGACCTCGAAGCTGACCCGCTGGCCCTCTTCGAGGCTCTTGTACCCGTCCATCTGGATGGCCGAGTAGTGGACGAAGACGTCCTGGCCGCCGTCGACGGCGATGAAGCCGAAGCCCTTCTCGGCGTTGAACCACTTCACGGTGCCCTGTGCCACGTGTGCTCCCACGTTTCGTGCGGCGGACGGCCCCTTGAGACTCGAGGGGCCGGGTCTCGCTCTTCCGCCCGCCGAAACACGAACGTGGAACTCGAACCGCGCGGAACGGTACAGCAGCAGGTGTCCCAGGTCACGGTCCTGACCACGCCATACACCCGTCCGGGTGCTGCCGCGGCGGCGTCCCGGACCCTGGCAGGGGGCCCTCCTCAGGCGATGAGGCCGGCCTCGCGCAGCGACTTCAGCGACGGCTGCACGTGGTGCGAGGGGCCGACCACCGGCAGCAGCGGGTCGAGGGTCTTCAGCCCCTCACCGGTGTTGAGGACGACGACCTCCTGCGTCGGGTCGATCAGCCCCTTCTCCACCAGCTGCCGCAGCACCGCGGTGGTCACACCGCCGGCGGTCTCGGCGAACACACCGGTCGTGCGGGCCAGGTCCCGGATGCCCTGCACGATCTCGTCGTCTCCGACCCGGCCGACCGAGCCGCCGGTGCGCCGGATGGCGTCCAGCGCGTACGGGCCGTCCGCGGGGTTGCCGATGTTCAGCGACTTGGCGATGCCGGTGGGCTTGACCGGCTTGACGACGTCCCAGCCGTTGTCGAACGCGGTGGCGATCGGGTCGCAGCCGGCGGACTGGGCGCCGAAGACCTTCCACTCGGTGTCGGCGACGATGCCGGCCGCGACCAGCTCCCGCCAGGCCTTGTCGACCTTGGTGAGCAGCGAGCCCGACGCCATCGGGATGACCACCTGGGCCGGGATCCGCCAGCCGAGCTGCTCGGCGATCTCGTAGCCCATCGTCTTGGAGCCCTCGGCGTAGTACGGCCGGACGTTCTGGTTGACGAAGGCGGTGTCCTCGAACTCGTCGGTCTCGGCGAGCTCGCTGGTCAGCCGGTTGACGTCGTCGTAGGACCCCTCGACGGCGACCAGCGCCTGGCCGTAGACCGCCGACTGGGTGATCTTGCCCGGCTCGAGGTCGCTGGGGACGAAGACGAAGGAGGGCAGCCCCATCCGGGCGGCGTGCGCGGCGACCGAGTTGGCCAGGTTGCCGGTGGAGGCACAGGCGATCTTGGTGTAGCCGAAGCTCTTGGCCGCGGTGGCGGCCAGGCTCACCACCCGGTCCTTGAAGGAGTGGGTCGGGTTGGCCGAGTCGTCCTTCACCCAGAGCCCGCCGGTGAGGCCCAGCTCGGCGGCCAGCCGGTCGGCGCGCACCAGCGGGGTCATGCCCGGGTCGAGGCTGACCCGGTCGGCCGGGTCGTGGCCCACCGGGAGCAGGGCGACGTAGCGCCAGATGTTCTGCGGTCCCGCCTCGATCTGCTCACGGGTCACCGCGCGCATGAGCTCGGGGTCGTAGTCGACCTCCAGCGGGCCGAAGCACTCCGCACAGGCGTGCTCGGCGATGAGCCCGAAGGTCGCGCCGCAGTTGCGACAGACCAGGCCACGGGCCGGGTTGGGGGCGATCTGGCCACCTGCAGTGGCGTCTGCCTGGGCAGAACCGGGAGCGGTCAAGGTCATTCGACGACTACCTCCTCATCTTCCCCGCGCCGGGCCGTCGAGCCGCGCGGGACGGAATTGGCACCTCACGCTGCGCATACGCACAGAACGCGGTTGCCGGGGCTTCAACGGGCCGTGTCCCTCTGCCCCTCTGGATGAGTGGAACGCGCGTCACTCTACCCGGGGGCCGCCCGCCTGCCCCGCACCGCCAGGATGGGCCGGTGGCCACCCGCATCGTCTACACCGACCTGGACGGCACCATGGTGGGGCCGCGTGGCTCCTTCTGGCACACCGCCGACCGCCAGTTGACCGCCTCCCCCGCTGCCGCGCTGCTCGAACTGCACCGGGCCGGTGTCGCACTGGTGCTGGTCAGCGGCCGCACCCACGCCCAGCTGCTGGAGGCCGGGCGGATCTTCGCCGTCGACGGCGCGATCGCCGAGCTGGGCTCGCTGGTCAGCTGGCACGGCGGCCGGGAGACCCACCTGCTCACCGGCGACCTGCCCGAGCAGTTCGCCGGCCGGACGCCGATGGACGTGCTCGCCGAGCTCGGCATCGTCGACGCACTGATCGCCGCGCACCGCGGCCGGCTGGAGTGGCACGAGCCCTGGCACGCCACCCACTCCGCCGACGCCCTGCTGCGCGGCCGGGTGGACGCCGCGGCGGTCGACGTCTGGCTGGCCGAGCGCGGCTGGGGCTGGCTGACGCTGAACGACAACGGTGCCGTGCCGGCCACCGCCCGGATGACGCTGGACGCCGAGGCCCTGCCGCCGCACGTCTACCACCTGATGCCGCGCGGGATCTCCAAGGGCGCCGCGATCACCTGGGACCTCGCCCGCCGCGGGCTCACCGCCTCCGACGCCGTGGCCGTCGGCGACAGCGTGAGCGACCTGGAGATGGCCCCGGCGGTCGGCCGGCTGTGGGTGACCGCGAACGGAGCGGCCGTGGACGGCATGGCGGCTCGGCTCGACGCCGTCCCCAACGCCGTCGTCACCGACGCCTCGATGGGCGAGGGCTGGGCCCAGGCCGTGCTCGCCAGCCTCTGAGGCGATGACTCCGTCCCGGCCTCGCTGCAGGGGCCCGGGCCGAGCTCGCGAGGTCTGGGGGCAGCGAGGTCCTTCCGCTGATCACCGGCTGGGCTCAGCTGGTGACGTCCTTGCGGGCGAAGTGGCGGAAGGCCAGCGCGGTGAAGACGGCCGAGTAGACCAGCCCCTGGACCACGCCGCGGAACAGGTCGCCGGAGTCGACCGGGGTCTGCAGCAGGTCGGTCCAGGCGTAGTTGAACGCGGTCGGGAACCAGTCGCGGATCCCGCCCAGCTGCTCGACCTGCTCCAGCACGGCGAACACGACCGTGCTGAACACCGCCCCGCCGACCGCGGCCAGCGGTGCATCGGTGACCGTGGAGAGCCAGAACGCCAACGTGCCCACCACGAGCAGGTGCACGGCGAGGTACCCGACCATCCCGGCCAGCCGGAGCAGCGCCGTCCCCTGGTCCAGCGCCACCCCGATCGGGGTCTGCACGTCGCCGAAGCCGAAGGCGATCCCGCCGGCGACCACCGCGACGACGACCAGCAGCAGCATCGCGCCGACCGACAGGACGAGGGCGGCCAGCCACTTCTGCCGCAGCAGCCGGGCCCGCGGAACGGGTGTGGCGAGGGCGTAGCGGAGCGATCCCCACGAGGCCTCGCTGGCCACGGTGTCGCCGAAGAACAGCGCGAAGACGACGACCAGGAAGAAGCCGGTGGTGGCGAAGAGGGTGAACAGGGTGAGGTTCAGCCCGCTCGCCGAGGCGACGTCCACCAGGTTGATCCGGCTGTTCCCCTCCGCCTCCTCGGTGCCGCCCAGCTGCAGGGCCCCGATGAGGATCAGCGGCAGCGCGGCCATCAGCGCGAAGACGCCGAGGGTGCGGCGGCGCTTGAACTGACGGCGCAGCTCGACGCCCAGCCGCAGCGTCCGCTCCGGCCGGTACCCGGCCGCCGCCCCCGTCGCCTGCGGGGCGGGCGCGGCGGCCCCGGAACTGGTCGTCTCCGTGCTCATGACTCCCCCACCAGTGACAGGAACGCGTCCTCCAGCCGGCGGCGCGGGGTGAGCTGGTCGACCCCGATGCCGGCCTCGACCAGCGCGGTCAGCGCGGTCGCGCGGCTCGTCGGACCGAGGTCGACGACCAGGCCCTCGGAGCTCCGCTCCACCTCGCCGACCCCGGGCAGCCCGGCCAGGACGGCGACCGCCCGGTCGGTGTCGGCCGGGTCGGCGAGCCCGACCAGCACCGCTCCCCCGGTGCCGACGATCTCCTCGACCGTGCCCTGGACGATCTTCTGCCCCTTGGCCATGACCACGACGTGGCTGCAGGTCTGCTCGATCTCCGACAGCAGGTGGCTGGAGATGATCACGGTGCGACCGGTCTCCGCGTAGGACCGGAGCACGTCGCGCATCGCATGGATCTGCGGCGGGTCCAGCCCGTTGGTGGGCTCGTCGAGCACCAGCAGGTCGGGGAGGCCGAGCATCGCCTGGGCGATCGCCACCCGCTGCCGCATGCCCTGGCTGTAGCTGCGCACCCGCTTGTCCAGGGCCGCACCCAGCCCGGCGATCTCGATCGCCTCCTCCATGTGCGCGTCGGCCGGCGGACGGCCGGTGGCGGCCCAGTAGAGGGTGAGGTTGTCCCGCCCGCTCAGGTGCGGCTGCAGGCCGGTGCCCTCCACGAACGAGCCCAGCCGGGAGAGCACGGGGGCACCCGGCCCGGCGGCGTGACCGAACACCTCGATCCGCCCCTCGGTCGGGCGGATCAGGCCCATGAGCATCCGCAGCGACGTCGTCTTCCCCGCCCCGTTGGGGCCGAGCAGGCCGAGCACCTGGCCACGGCGCACCTCGAAGGAGAGGTCCCGGACGGCGACGAACCCGTCCCCGTAGGCCTTGGTCACCCCTTCGAAGCGCAGTGGCACGTCCTCCCCGTCGGGCGCGGACACCGACACCCGCCGGCGCCGGCGGCGGCCGAGCAGGACGGCGGCCAGCCGGCCCAGCAGCCCGAGGACGGCGAGGACGGCGAGGAGCACCCACCAGCGGGCCGAGCCGGCCGTGGCCTGCACCTCGCCGGGCACCACCGGCGCGGCCAGCGCCGCCCCCTCGGCCAGCCCGACCGTCGACACCTCCGACGACGCGGGCAGGGCGTACGCCTGGTCGGTGGAGGAGACGACCACGCGCATCGTGTGGCCGGCCTCGAACCGGTGGACGATCGCCGGCAGCGTCACCGGCACCACGGTCGGCGCGGCCGGGTCCGTGGAGATCCCGGTGAGCTCCAGGGGCGCGACCAGTCCGCTGGGCAGCACCGCCGTGCCGTCGGGGGCCACGTCGTAGAGCTTGGCGAACATCGTCGCCGTCCCGTCCGGCGCCGACACGGCGACGGTGGTGGTGGGTGCCCCGACCACCTCCACGGCCTCGGTGAGCTCCGGGCTCTCGAAGGCGGCGGACTGCCCCGGGATCTCCAGCGTGCTGCCGGCGAGCGCGGCGCCGATGGAGCCCAGACCGGGGATGGTCGTGAGCGCCGCCGGGCTGCCGCCGGCCGGGGTGACCACCGGCTGGGTGGACCCGCCCAGCTCGAGCAGGCGGCTCTCGACGGGCTCGGCGTCGGCCAGGCCCGGGTACTCGTCGACGGAGACGGTCTGCGAGCCGCCCTGGACCCGGCCCGCCCCGCTGCCCAGGCCGGTGGGGGCTGGGTAGCGGAAGCCGCCGCTCTCGCCGTCGGCGCCGTTCAGGTGGACGTCGAACCAGTCGGCGACCTCGTCCCGCAGCTCCGCGGTGACCCGGTCGGAGGGAGAGGCGTCGTGGCCGCCGGCGAACCAGACCATGCGGACGTCGGTGCCGTTGGCGGCGATCCCTCGGGCGTTGGCGTCGGCCTCGCCCAGCCCGAACAGCGAGTCCTGGGTGCCCTGCAGGAGCAGCGTGGGCGCGGTGATCCGGTCGAGCACGCCCGCCGGGCTGCTCCGCTCCAGGACGACGGCGACCTCGGGGCTGAGCGCGCCGGTCGAGGCCGCGGTCTCGTAGGCCGCGCAGATGTCGGCCCGGAAGCGCCCGCAGGTCAGCGCCTGCACGACGGCCGGGTCGAGGTCGTCGGCCAGGGAGGCGGCACCGTCGCCGCCGGCCCCGGGGCGCCCGTCGCCGGTGGGCAGCGACCCGCTGCCGAAGAACAACCCGGCCCAGGTCCGCTTGAACACCCCGGCGTCGTCGGTGCGCGGCACGGCGGCCGGGGTGCCGGCGTCGGTGACGACGGCGGCCTGGTCGGGGAAGAACGCCGTGGTCAGCGAGTTCCAGGTGATCTGCGGTGCGATCGCGTCGATGCGCTCGTCGTAGGCAGCCGCCAGCAGGGAGACCGCGCCTCCGTAGGAGGCTCCGGCGACACCCACCCGCGGGTCCCCGGGGCCGTCGAGGAGAACGTCGTCCCGCGTCGCGAGCAGGTCGATCAGGGTGCTGACGTCGGCCACCTCGTAGCGCGGGTCGTTGAGGCCGATCTGCCCAGTGCTGGTGCCGAAGCCCCGCGCGGACCAGGTGAGCACCACGTACCCGCGGCGGGCCAGCACGCGCGCGTCGGCTGCGACCGACTGCTTGCTGCCGCCGAAGCCGTGGGCCAGCAGCACGGCCGGCGCGGGGCCGCCCGCAGGCGGCAGGTACAGCGTGGTGTCCAGCTTGACCGCGTCGGCGCCGGCACCGGAGGGGACGCGCGCCTCCTCGGTGGTCACGTCCTCGGCCGCCCGGGCAGGCTGGTCGGTGCCGGCGAGGACGACGGCGAGGGCCGGCAGGGCGAGCAGGAGGACGATCAGGGCGGCGAGCACCGGCCGGGCGCCGAGGCGCGAGCCGATCCGCGCCGGCCCGGGAGCGTTGCGCACGTGGGCGGCAACGGACGGCGCCGTCTCCGTGTTCCGCGAGCCGGCCAGGGACCGGGGGGTCAGGGCCGCCAGTTGCCGGTGGCGACCACGACGAGGCCGGGGTCGGCCACGCCGGGCACCTCGAAGTAGCGCGCGACGGGGCCGGTGACGTCGGGGAACTGCTCGACCAGCTGGGCCGCGGCCTGCTGCTGCACCGTGTCGCCCTCGCTGTAGTACACGGTCGTGGTCGCCACGTCGCTGACCGGCGAGCCCGCGGTGCCGATCACCTCCCAGCCACTCGCGCTGAACTGCTCTCCCACGTCGGCCGCCAGCCCGGTGATGCTCGTGCTGTTCAGCACCGTGACCGGGGCGAACACCGGCCCCACCGGCGTCTCGGCCGCCACCTCCGCCGGCGGCACGCTCTCCTGCACGGTGGCGACGGCGGGCGCCGGCTCGCTGGCGGTGGGCAGCGGGGTCTGCGCGGAGGTCTCCGCGGTACCGGGTCCGGTGAACGACCAGACGCCCAGCACGACGAGCGCGAGGACGACGACGGCGAGCAGGCCCTGCACGCCCCGGCGCGGTCCCCGCGGGACCTCGTCGGTGTGCACGTCCACCCGGCCGGGACCGGACCGGGCCGGCGCGGCCTCGGGGCCGGCCGGCGGCGCGCTGCGCCGGCCGTCCTTCTTCCGCGCCGCCTCGGCCGCCTGCCGCTCCAGCCGGGCCGCGGCCCGGCCACCCACGGGGACGTCGACGGCCCGCCGCGGGGGGACAGACGCCGGCCCGGTCCGGTCCCGGCCGGGTGGACGTGCACACCGACGAGGTCCCGCGGGGACCGCGCCGGGGCGTGCAGGGCCTGCTCGCCGTCGTCGTCCTCGCGCTCGTCGTGCTGGGCGTCTGGTCGTTCACCGGACCCGGTACCGCGGAGACCTCCGCGCAGACCCCGCTGCCCACCGCCAGCGAGCCGGCGCCCGCCGTCGCCACCGTGCAGGAGAGCGTGCCGCCGGCGGAGGTGGCGGCCGAGACGCCGGTGGGGCCGGTGTTCGCCCCGGTCACGGTGCTGAACAGCACGAGCATCACCGGGCTGGCGGCCGACGTGGGAGAGCAGTTCAGCGCGAGTGGCTGGGAGGTGATCGGCACCGCGGGCTCGCCGGTCAGCGACGTGGCGACCACGACCGTGTACTACAGCGAGGGCGACACGGTGCAGCAGCAGGCCGCGGCCCAGCTGGTCGAGCAGTTCCCCGACGTCACCGGCCCCGTCGCGCGCTACTTCGAGGTGCCCGGCGTGGCCGAGCCCGGGCTCGTCGTGGTCGCCACCGGCAATTGTCGGCCCTGACCCCCCGGTCCCTGGCCGGCTCGCGGAACACGGAGCCGGCGCCGTCCGTTGCCGCCCACGTGCGCAACGCTCCCGGGCCGGCGCGGATCGGCTCGCGCCTCGGCGCCCGGCCGGTGCTCGGCGCCCTGATCGTCCTCCTGCTCGCCCTGCCGGCCCTCGCCGTCGTCCTGGCCGGCACCGACCAGCCTGCCCGGGCGGCCGGGGACGTGACCGCCGAGGAGGGGCGCGTCCCCTCCGGTGCCGGCGCCGACGCGGTCAAGCTGGACACCACGCTGTACCTGCCGCCTGCGGGCGGCCCCGCGCCGGCCGTGCTGCTGGCCCACGGCTTCGGCGGCAGCAAGCAGTCGGTCGCAGCCGACGCGCGCGTGCTGGCCCGCCGCGGGTACGTGGTGCTCACCTGGTCCGCGCGGGGCTTCGGCACCAGCACTGGGCAGATCGGCCTCAACGACCCGCGCTACGAGGTGGCCGACGTCAGCACCCTGATCGACCTGCTCGCGACGCGGGACGACGTTCTCCTCGACGGCCCCGGGGACCCGCGGGTGGGTGTCGCCGGAGCCTCCTACGGAGGCGCGGTCTCCCTGCTGGCGGCTGCCTACGACGAGCGCATCGACGCGATCGCACCGCAGATCACCTGGAACTCGCTGACCACGGCGTTCTTCCCCGACCAGGCCGCCGTCGTCACCGACGCCGGCACCCCGGCCGCCGTGCCGCGCACCGACGACGCCGGGGTGTTCAAGCGGACCTGGGCCGGGTTGTTCTTCGGCAGCGGGTCGCTGCCCACCGGCGACGGGCGCCCCGGGGCCGGCGGCGACGGTGCCGCCTCCCTGGCCGACGACCTCGACCCGGCCGTCGTGCAGGCGCTGACCTGCGGGCGCTTCCGGGCCGACATCTGCGCGGCCTACGAGACCGCGGCCTCGACCGGCGCGCTCAGCCCCGAGGTCGCCGTCGTCCTGGAGCGGAGCAGCCCGGCGGGCGTGCTCGACCGGATCACCGCGCCCACGCTGCTCCTGCAGGGCACCCAGGACTCGCTGTTCGGGCTGGGCGAGGCCGACGCCAACGCCCGAGGGATCGCCGCCAACGGCACCGACGTCCGCATGGTCTGGTTCGCCGGCGGCCACGACGCCTCTCCCTCCGACCGGGTCACCGCGGAGCTGCGGGACGAGGTCGCCGACTGGTTCGACGTCCACCTGAACGGCGCCGACGGCGAGAGCGGCGGCTTCCGCTACCCAGCCCCCACCGGCCTGGGCAGCGGGGCGGGCCGGGTCCAGGGCGGCTCGCAGACCGTCTCCGTCGACGAGTACCCGGGCCTGGCCGACGCCGAGCCCGTCGAGAGCCGCCTGCTCGAGCTGGGCGGGTCCACCCAGCCGGTGGTCACCCCGGCCGGCGGCAGCCCGGCGGCGCTCACGACCATCCCCGGTCTGGGCTCCATCGGCGCCGCGCTCGCCGGCAGCACGCTGGAGATCCCGGGGCAGTCCGCCGCCTTCGAGAGCCCGGAGCTCACCGAGGCCGTGGAGGTGGTCGGGGCACCCACCACCACCGTCGCCGTGTCGGCGCCGGACGGGACGGCGACGATGTTCGCCAAGCTCTACGACGTGGCCCCCGACGGCACGGCGGTGCTGCCCAGCGGACTGGTCGCGCCCCTGGAGCTCACCGGGATCTCCACGGACCCGGCCGCGCCGACCGTGGTGCCGGTGACGCTGCCGGCGATCGTCCACCGGTTCGAGGCCGGCCACACGATGCGCGTGGTCGTCTCCTCCACCGACCAGGCGTACGCCCTGCCCGCGTCGTCGGAGGTGTCGACGGTCGGGCTGGCCGAGGGGGCGGCGCTGGCCGCGCCGGTGGTGCCCGGCGAGGTGCAGGCCACGGCCGGCTCGGCCCGCTGGTGGGTGCTCCTCGCCGTCCTCGCCGTCCTCGGGCTGCTGGGCCGGCTGGCCGCCGTCCTGCTCGGCCGCCGCCGGCGCCGGCGGGTGTCGGTGTCCGCGCCCGACGGGGAGGACGTGCCACTGCGCTTCGAAGGGGTGACCAAGGCCTACGGGGACGGGTTCGTCGCCGTCCGGGACCTCTCCTTCGAGGTGCGCCGTGGCCAGGTGCTCGGCCTGCTCGGCCCCAACGGGGCGGGGAAGACGACGTCGCTGCGGATGCTCATGGGCCTGATCCGCCCGACCGAGGGGCGGATCGAGGTGTTCGGTCACGCCGCCGGGCCGGGTGCCCCCGTGCTCTCCCGGCTGGGCTCGTTCGTGGAGGGCACCGGCCTGCAGCCGCACCTGAGCGGGCGGGACAACCTCACCCTCTACTGGGCCGCCACCGGCCGTCCGCCGGCCGACGCGCACATGGAGGAGGCGATCGAGATCGCCGGGCTGGGTGCGGCCCTGGACAAGCGGGTGCGCAGCTACAGCCAGGGCATGCGGCAGCGGGTGGCGATCGCCCAGGCGATGCTCGGCCTCCCCGACCTGCTGGTGCTCGACGAGCCCACCAACGGGCTGGACCCGCCGCAGATCCATGCGATGCGCGACGTGCTCCGGTCCTACGCGGAGACCGGTCGCACCGTGATCATCTCCAGCCACCTGCTGTCGGAGATCGAGCAGACCTGCAGCCACGTCGTGGTCATGGCCAAGGGGCAGAAGATCGTCCAGGGCACGGTCGAGGAGATCGTCGGCACCGGGGGAGCGGTGCTGGTCGGGCTCGCCGACCCGGCCGACACCGACCGGGCGGTCGCCGTCCTGGCCGGGCTGCCCGGGGTCGGCGAGGTGGAGCGGAGCTCCGAGGGCCTGGTCGTCGACCTCGGTCCGACGAGCCGCGCGACCGCGCTGACCGCGCTGGTCGAGGCCGGCATCGGGGTCGACCAGCTCACCCCGCGCCGCCGGCTGGAGGACGCGTTCCTGTCACTGGTGGGGGAGTCATGAGCACGGAGACGACCAGTTCCGGGGCCGCCGCGCCCGCCCCGCAGGCGACGGGGGCGGCGGCCGGGTACCGGCCGGAGCGGACGCTGCGGCTGGGCGTCGAGCTGCGCCGTCAGTTCAAGCGCCGCCGCACCCTCGGCGTCTTCGCGCTGATGGCCGCGCTGCCGCTGATCCTCATCGGGGCCCTGCAGCTGGGCGGCACCGAGGAGGCGGAGGGGAACAGCCGGATCAACCTGGTGGACGTCGCCTCGGCGAGCGGGCTGAACCTCACCCTGTTCACCCTCTTCGCCACCACCGGCTTCTTCCTGGTCGTCGTCTTCGCGCTGTTCTTCGGCGACACCGTGGCCAGCGAGGCCTCGTGGGGATCGCTCCGCTACGCCCTCGCCACACCCGTTCCGCGGGCCCGGCTGCTGCGGCAGAAGTGGCTGGCCGCCCTCGTCCTGTCGGTCGGCGCGATGCTGCTGCTGGTCGTCGTCGCGGTGGTCGCCGGCGGGATCGCCTTCGGCTTCGGCGACGTGCAGACCCCGATCGGGGTGGCGCTGGACCAGGGGACGGCGCTGCTCCGGCTGGCCGGGATGGTCGGGTACCTCGCCGTGCACCTGCTCGTGGTGGGCACGTTGGCGTTCTGGCTCTCCACGGTCACCGATGCACCGCTGGCCGCGGTCGGCGGGGCGGTGTTCAGCACGGTCGTGTTCGCCGTGCTGGAGCAGGTCGAGCAGCTGGGCGGGATCCGCGACTGGTTCCCGACCGCGTTCAACTACGCCTGGACCGACCTGCTGCAGACCCCGGTCGACTCCGGCGACCTGTTCCGCGGCGTGGTCCAGGGGCTGGTCTACTCGGCCGTCTTCACCGCGCTGGCCTTCCGCCACTTCGCCCGCAAGGACGTCACCAGCTGAGCCCAGCCGGTGATCAGCGGAAGGACCTCGCTGCCCCCAGACCTCGCGAGCTCGGCCCGGGCCCCTGCAGCGAGGCCGGGACGGAGTCATCGCCTCAGAGGCTGGCGAGCACGGCCTGGGCCCAGCCCTCGCCCATCGAGGCGTCGGTGACGACGGCGTTGGGGACGGCGTCGAGCCGAGCCGCCATGCCGTCCACGGCCGCTCCGTTCGCGGTCACCCACAGCCGGCCGACCGCCGGGGCCATCTCCAGGTCGCTCACGCTGTCGCCGACGGCCACGGCGTCGGAGGCGGTGAGCCCGCGGCGGGCGAGGTCCCAGGTGATCGCGGCGCCCTTGGAGATCCCGCGCGGCATCAGGTGGTAGACGTGCGGCGGCAGGGCCTCGGCGTCCAGCGTCATCCGGGCGGTGGCCGGCACGGCACCGTTGTCGTTCAGCGTCAGCCAGCCCCAGCCGCGCTCGGCCAGCCAGACGTCGACCGCCGCGGCGTCCACCCGGCCGCGCAGCAGGGCGTCGGCGGAGTGGGTGGCGTGCCAGGGCTCGTGCCACTCCAGCCGGCCGCGGTGCGCGGCGATCAGTGCGTCGACGATGCCGAGCTCGGCGAGCACGTCCATCGGCGTCCGGCCGGCGAACTGCTCGGGCAGGTCGCCGGTGAGCAGGTGGGTCTCCCGGCCGCCGTGCCAGCTGACCAGCGAGCCCAGCTCGGCGATCGCGCCGTCGACGGCGAAGATCCGCCCGGCCTCCAGCAGCTGGGCGTGGGTGCGGCCGCTGACCAGCACCAGTGCGACACCGGCCCGGTGCAGTTCGAGCAGCGCGGCAGCGGGGGAGGCGGTCAACTGGCGGTCGGCGGTGTGCCAGAAGGAGCCACGCGGCCCCACCATGGTGCCGTCCAGGTCGGTGTAGACGATGCGGGTGGCCACCGGCCCATCCTGGCGGTGCGGGGCAGGCGGGCGGCCCCCGGGTAGAGTGACGCGCGTTCCACTCATCCAGAGGGGCAGAGGGACACGGCCCGTTGAAGCCCCGGCAACCGCGTTCTGTGCGTATGCGCAGCGTGAGGTGCCAATTCCGTCCCGCGCGGCTCGACGGCCCGGCGCGGGGAAGATGAGGAGGTAGTCGTCGAATGACCTTGACCGCTCCCGGTTCTGCCCAGGCAGACGCCACTGCAGGTGGCCAGATCGCCCCCAACCCGGCCCGTGGCCTGGTCTGTCGCAACTGCGGCGCGACCTTCGGGCTCATCGCCGAGCACGCCTGTGCGGAGTGCTTCGGCCCGCTGGAGGTCGACTACGACCCCGAGCTCATGCGCGCGGTGACCCGTGAGCAGATCGAGGCGGGACCGCAGAACATCTGGCGCTACGTCGCCCTGCTCCCGGTGGGCCACGACCCGGCCGACCGGGTCAGCCTCGACCCGGGCATGACCCCGCTGGTGCGCGCCGACCGGCTGGCCGCCGAGCTGGGCCTCACCGGCGGGCTCTGGGTGAAGGACGACTCGGCCAACCCGACCCACTCCTTCAAGGACCGGGTGGTGAGCCTGGCCGCCACCGCGGCCAAGAGCTTCGGCTACACCAAGATCGCCTGTGCCTCCACCGGCAACCTGGCCAACTCGGTCGCCGCGCACGCCGCCCGGATGGGGCTGCCCTCCTTCGTCTTCGTCCCCAGCGACCTCGAGCCGGGCAAGATCACCCAGTCGGCGGTCTACGGCCAGGCGCTGGTCGCCGTCGAGGGGTCCTACGACGACGTCAACCGGCTGACCAGCGAGCTCGCCGAGACCGACGAGTTCGAGGACACCGCCTTCGTCAACCAGAACGTCCGGCCGTACTACGCCGAGGGCTCCAAGACGATGGGCTACGAGATCGCCGAGCAGCTCGGCTGGCGGATCCCGGCCCAGGTGGTCATCCCGATGGCGTCGGGCTCGCTGCTCACCAAGGTCGACAAGGCCTGGCGGGAGCTGGTCGCGGCCGGCATCGTCGCCGACACCGAGTGGAAGGTCTTCGGCGCCCAGTCCGCCGGCTGCGACCCGATCGCCACCGCGTTCGACAACGGCTGGGACGTCGTCAAGCCGGTCAAGCCCACCGGCATCGCCAAGTCGCTGAACATCGGCAACCCCGCGGACGGCCCGTACGCGCTGGACGCCATCCGGCGCACCGGCGGCTCGGTCGGCCGGGTCGGAGACGACGAGATCGTGCAGGGCATCCGGGACCTGGCCCGCACGACCGGTGTGTTCGCCGAGACCGCCGGCGGTGTGACCACCGCGGTGCTGCGGCAGCTGGTGGAGAAGGGGCTGATCGACCCGACGCAGGAGGTCGTCGTCCTCAACACCGGTGAGGGGCTGAAGACCCTCGACCCGCTGCTGCCGGTGGTCGGCCCCTCGCACCACGTGCAGCCGTCGCTGAAGTCGCTGCGCGAGGCCGGCCTCATCGCCTGAGGAGGGCCCCCTGCCAGGGTCCGGGACGCCGCCGCGGCAGCACCCGGACGGGTGTATGGCGTGGTCAGGACCGTGACCTGGGACACCTGCTGCTGTACCGTTCCGCGCGGTTCGAGTTCCACGTTCGTGTTTCGGCGGGCGGAAGAGCGAGACCCGGCCCCTCGAGTCTCAAGGGGCCGTCCGCCGCACGAAACGTGGGAGCACACGTGGCACAGGGCACCGTGAAGTGGTTCAACGCCGAGAAGGGCTTCGGCTTCATCGCCGTCGACGGCGGCCAGGACGTCTTCGTCCACTACTCGGCCATCCAGATGGACGGGTACAAGAGCCTCGAAGAGGGCCAGCGGGTCAGCTTCGAGGTCGTCCAGGGCGACAAGGGCCCGCAGGCGGACGCCGTCCAGAGCGCCTGATCCGGTCAGCACCACGAGGCCCGGTCCCCGGTCGGGGGCCGGGCCTCGCTGCGTCCCCGACCGGTGGCCGTCGACCCCCCTTCTTGCACTCGCCTGGGTCGAGTGCCAGACTTTGGGCTGGCACTCGGGCTACCCGAGTGCCAGCCAGGTCGGAACGGTGAGGCACCGGGACGCGAACCGCAGGAGCGTTCGCAGCACCGGTGTCGTCCGTCGCGGGCGCCGGACCTGACCAGCCAGCGATCCACGCATGGAGGACATCACCACATGGCCAAGATGATCGCGTTCGACGAAGAGGCGCGCCGCGGACTCGAGCGGGGCATGAACACCCTCGCCGACGCCGTCAAGGTGACGCTTGGCCCCAAGGGCCGCAACGTCGTCCTGGAGAAGAAGTGGGGCGCCCCCACCATCACCAACGATGGTGTGAGCATCGCCAAGGAGATCGAGCTCGAGGACCCGTACGAGAAGATCGGGGCCGAGCTGGTCAAGGAGGTCGCCAAGAAGACCGACGACGTCGCGGGTGACGGCACCACCACCGCCACCGTGCTCGCCCAGGCCCTCGTCCGCGAGGGGCTGCGCAACGTCGCCGCCGGCGCCAACCCGATGGCCCTGAAGAAGGGCATCGAGAAGGCCG
>NZ_JAAKGN010000012.1:0-56034 GCF_011039295.1 Modestobacter sp. KNN46-3
CGGCAGCGACGGGTCGAGGTCGCTCATGACGTCACCGTCGTAGGCACCGGAGTCGTTCTTGTCGACGCCGTGCACGACCAGGACGGCCGTGCCCGCCTCGAACGCCGCGTGGACGTCGTCGGTGACCGGACAGCAGCAGGCCCCGCAACCGGTGGCGGCTCCCGCCCAGGGGACGAACTCGGCGGACGGCGCGACGGGAGCCCCCAGCGCCCCGCCCGCGAGGCCCGACACCGACACTGCCGCCGCTGACCCGGCGGTGGCGAAGCCGGTGTCGGTCGGCATCCCGACCATCGGGGTGACCAGCGACCTGCTGCGCCTGGGCCTCAACGACGACGGCACCGTCGAGGTGCCGCCGCTGGGCCCGGACGACCAGGCCGGCTGGTACGAGCGCGGACCCGCCCCGGGCGACGCGGGCCCGGCGGTCCTCCTCGGGCACGTCGACTCCGCCGAGCACGGACCGGGGATCTTCTTCGACCTGGGCGCGCTGCAGCCCGGGGACGAGGTGGAGGTGGCCCGCGCCGACGGCACGGTCGCCGTCTTCGCCGTCGACCGCGTCGAGCGCCACCCCAAGGACGACTTCCCGACCATCGAGGTCTACGGCGACACCGCCGACGCCCAGCTGCGGCTGATCACCTGCGGCGGGGACTTCGACTCCGCGGTACGCAGCTACGAGGACAACGTCATCGCCTTCGCGACCCTGGTGCGCACCGAGCCTGCCTGAGCGGGGGCGACGGCCCCGGTTCCTAGACTGCGGGGGTGTCGGCTACCTCGATGGGCAACCCGTCCGACTCGGTGCAGCCGCTGCACGCGGTGCTGTTCGACATGGACGGCACGCTGGTGGAGACCGAGGAGCTGTGGGGCGAGGCGATGGCCGCCCTCGCCGTCCAGCTGGGTGGCACCTTCTCCGCCGAGGCGCGGGAGCAGACCGTCGGCACCTCGATGCGGGTGGCGATGGAGGTCCTCCACGCCGACCTGGGTGTCGAGCGCAGCGAGGAGCAGCACCGGGCCGACGCGGCCTGGGTCGAGGAGCAGACCGCTCGGCTGATGACCAGCCGCGGGATGCCGTGGCGGCCGGGGGCCCGGGAACTGCTGGTCGCGGTGCGCGACGCCGGCCTGGCCACCGCCCTGGTGACGACGACGCCGCGCCGGATCGCCGCCCTGGTGATCGACCACATCACCACGGACCTGGGGCAGTCGCCCTTCGACCTCACCATCTGCGGGGACGAGGTGCCCGCCCGCAAGCCCGACCCCGCGCCCTACCTGCAGGCGATGCGCGAGCTGGGCATGGACCCAGCCGGGTCCCTGGTCATCGAGGACTCGCACGTCGGGGTCACCGCGGGGCTGGCCTCCGGCGCAGCCGTGCTCGGAGTGCCGTCGATGCAGTCACTGGAACCGCTGCCCGGGCTGACCCTGCGGTCGTCGCTCGCCGGGTTGACCGTCCCCGACCTGCGCCGACTGGTCGCCGACCGCGGTCACGCGCCGACCCCGGTCTGACCGCGCCACCGGCCGACTCGGTACAGCGACTGCATCGAGTCCGCAGCGGGTGCGGATCGGGTCAGTCGGTGGCGGCCGTCAGCGGCAGGGTGGTGCGCCAGCCCGCGGCAGCCGCGGCGTCGGCCGGGAACGGCGGGGGAGTGCCACCGAACGCCGGGCAGAGCGCCTGGTGGTCGCACCAGCTGCACAGCCGGCTCTTGTTCGCCCGGAAGTCGCCGGTCGCGACCGCACGCTCGATGGCGGCCCAGATCGCCTGCAGGGTGCGCTCGAACCGCAGCAGCTCCGCCTCGTCGGGGGCGTAGGTCAGCGCGTCGCCGTCCTTCAGGTACAGCAACTTGAGCTGGGCGGCGACCACGCCGCGGGTGCGCCACAGCACCAGCGCGTAGAACTTCATCTGGAACAGCGCCTTGGCCTCGAAGGCCTCCCGCGGCATCCCGCCGGTCTTGTAGTCGACCACCCGCAGCGCGCCGGTCGGGGCGACGTCCAGCCGGTCGACGTAGCCGCGCAGCAGCAGCCCGTCGGGCAGCGTGACCTCGACCAGCTCCTCGCGGCCGTGCGGCTGGATGCGGGTCGGGTCCTCGAGCCGGAAGTAGGTCTCCACCAGCTGACCGGCCGAGGCGAGCCAGGCCTCCAGGCTCTCGGCCTGCTCACCCTCCGGCGCCTCGAAGAGCTCGGCGACGCCCGGCTCCTCGCGCAGTTCGTCCCACGCCGGCGCCACCAGCGTCTGGGCGGCGGCGACGGTGCGCTCGGCGGCGGGCAGGTCGTAGAGCTTCTCCAGCACCGCGTGCACGAGGGTGCCCCGGACCGCGGCCCGGGACTTCTTCTCCGGCAGCCGGTCGATGGTGCGGAAGCGGTAGAGCAGCGGGCAGGACTTGAAGTCCGCGGCCCGGGAGGGCGACAGGGACGGACGCCGGGGAGCGGAGTCCGCGGCCGTCGTCCGCGCTGGGGACTGGTCGGTCTCCTGGGTTCCCGTCTCCGCCGTCAGTGTCATGCGCCCGAGGTTAGGTGTGCCCCCTGACAGTTCCGAGTGCGCACGCCGGGGAGTGGCCTCTTCGCCGTCCGTACCCTCGTCCCACGTGGACGTACAGCAGCAGCAACCCGCCGACGAGACCCCGACCGCGACCGAGGTGCTCGCCGACGTGCCGCTCGAGCCCGTGGTGGTCGACGGCGAGCCGACGCCGACCGACGCCCCCGAGCCGGTCGAGGGCGCCTTCCGGGTCGGTGACCGGGTGCAGCTCACCGACCCCAAGGGCCGGCACCACACCGTCGTCCTGGAGCCGGGCAAGGAGTTCCACACCCACCGCGGCGCGATCAGCCACGACGACCTGATCGGCTCGCCCGAGGGCTCCGTCGTCCACTCGACGGCGAACACCGGCTACCTGGCGCTGCGCCCGCTCCTCGCCGACTTCGTGCTCTCCATGCCGCGCGGGGCGCAGGTCATCTACCCCAAGGACGCCGCCCAGATCGTCGGCTTCGGCGACGTCGGCCCCGGCATGCGGGTGCTGGAGGCCGGCGCCGGCTCGGGCGCGCTGAGCTGCTCGCTGCTGCGCGCCGTGGGCTCGACCGGCACCCTCACCAGCTACGAGCGGCGCGAGGACTTCGCCGACGTCGCCCGCGGCAACGTCGGGGCCTTCTTCGGCGAGGTGCCGGAGAACTGGTCGCTGCGGCTGGGCGACCTGGCCGACCACCCGGCCGCCGAGGTCGTGGACCGCGTCGTCCTGGACATGCTGGAGCCGTGGGCCGTGCTGCCCACCGTCGCCGCCGCGCTGCGCCCCGGGGGCGTGCTGATCGGCTACGTCGCGACCACCACCCAGCTGTCGACCTACGTGGAGGCGCTGCGGGCCCAGGGCGTGTGGACCGAGCCGTACGCCTGGGAGACCATGCTGCGGCCCTGGCACGCCGAGGGCCTGGCGGTGCGCCCCGAGCACCGGATGGTCGCGCACACCGCCTTCCTGGTCACCGCCCGCCGGCTGGCCGAGGGGGCCGTCGCACCGATGCGGCAGCGGCGCAAAAAGCTCGCCTGACGCCTGGGCCGACACCTGCCGCACGTGTCGGGGCGATGACGTCCGGGCGCACCGCGCGCACCCGGTCCGAGCCTGCGGCGCCGTCGCCTCCCGCGTGTATAGATTGGCGTCCTGGCTCCCCCCGATGTGTGTGGAGGTGCGCGATGGGCCCCGGTACTGGCACTGGCCCCGACGAGTTCCGAGCGCGGCGTGAGCGTGACGTCGCCTCCCTGGTCAAGCAGATCTCCTACCTCGAGGAGGAGATCAGCCTCCTCCGACGGAAGGTCACCGACAGCCCGCGCCAGGTGCGCGCGCTGGAGGAGCGGCTCGCCGAGGCGGAGGGCCGCGCGGCCTTCCTCTCCGAGCGCAACGACAAGCTGGCCGGCACGCTGCGCGACGCGCGCGAGCAGCTGGTCACGCTCAAGGAGGAGGTCGAGCGGCTGGGGCAGCCCCCGTCCGGCTACGGCGTCTTCCTGGAGCGGTTCGAGGACGGCACCGTCGACGTGTTCACCAGCGGCCGCAAGCTGCGGGTGTCGGTGTCGCCGGCCGTCGAGGTCGCCGAGCTGCAGCACGGCCAGGAGGTCATGCTCAACGAGGCGATGAACGTCGTCGCCGCCCGCGGGTTCGAGCGCGCCGGGGACGTGGTGATGCTCAAGGAGCTGCTGGAGCCCCTGCCGGGCGTCCCGCGCCGCGCCCTGGTCATCGGGCACACCGACGAGGAGCGGGTCGTCTACCTCGCCGACTCCCTGGAGGGGCAGCCGCTGCGCAGCGGCGACTCGCTGCTGCTGGAGTCCCGCTCGGGCTACGTCTACGAGCGGATCCCCAAGAGCGAGGTCGAGGAGCTCATCCTCGAAGAGGTCCCCGACATCGACTACTCCGACATCGGTGGGCTCTCCCGGCAGATCGAGCAGATCCGGGACGCCGTCGAGCTGCCGTTCCTGCACGCCGACCTGTTCCGCGAGTACGAGCTGCGCCCGCCGAAGGGCATCCTGCTCTACGGCCCGCCCGGCTGCGGGAAGACGCTGATCGCCAAGGCGGTGGCCAACTCGCTGGCCAAGAAGGTCGCCGAGCTCAACGGCGACTCCGACCGGAGCCAGGGGAAGTCCTTCTTCCTCAACATCAAGGGCCCCGAGCTGCTGAACAAGTACGTGGGGGAGACGGAGCGGCACATCCGGCTGGTGTTCCAGCGGGCCCGGGAGAAGGCCAGCGAGGGCACGCCGGTCATCGTCTTCTTCGACGAGATGGACTCGATCTTCCGCACCCGCGGGTCCGGTGTCTCCTCCGACGTGGAGAGCACGATCGTGCCCCAGCTGCTCAGTGAGATCGACGGCGTCGAGGGGCTGGAGAACGTCATCGTCATCGGCGCCTCGAACCGCGAGGACATGATCGACCCGGCGATCCTCCGCCCGGGGCGCCTGGACGTGAAGATCAAGATCGAGCGGCCGGATGCCGAGGCCGCGCGGGACATCTTCACCAAGTACCTGACGACGACGCTGCCCATCCACGCCGACGACCTGGCCGAGCACGGTGGCAGTCGCGAGGCGACCATCGCCGGGATGATCCAGAGCACCGTCGAGCGGATGTACACCGAGACCGAGGAGAACCGCTTCCTGGAGGTCACCTACGCCAACGGTGACAAGGAGGTCCTGTACTTCAAGGACTTCAACTCCGGGGCGATGCTGCAGAACATCGTCGACCGGGCGAAGAAGATGGCGATCAAGGACCGCCTGGAGACCGGCGTCGGCGGCCTGCGGGTCGGGCACCTGATGAACGCCTGCGTCGACGAGTTCAAGGAGAACGAGGACCTGCCCAACACGACCAACCCCGACGACTGGGCGCGGATCTCGGGCAAGAAGGGTGAGCGGATCGTCTACATCCGCACGCTCATCAGCGGCAAGGGCGCCGACAGCGGCCGCGCGATCGACACCGCGACCAACACCGGCCAGTACCTGTAACGAGACGTCGTCCCCACCGGCCCCTGTTGCACTGCGGCAGGGGCCGGTGGGCGTCCGTGGCCGTCCAGCGTGGATCAGGTGACCTGATCGAACACTGGCCTCCCGCGGCAACGCTGGTGCGGGAGGCCAGCCGTTGGTGGAGGGGGACGGTCGGCCGACGGCCGGCGTCGACGGCGCCCCGCCTAGCCTGGCGGCATGAGCGTGCGACGGGTGATGGGCACGGAGCTGGAGTACGGCATCTCGGTGCCGGGGCAGCCGGGGGCGAACCCGACGACGTTGTCGAGCCAGGTGGTGAACGCGTGGGCGGTGGCCGAGGCGCCGACGCCGCGCCGGCCGCGGTGGGACTTCGAGGAGGAGTCGCCGCTGCGCGACGCCCGCGGGTTCGACCTTTCCCCGGCCCAGGCGCTGGACCACAACGACCTGGACGACGACGCGGGGATGGCCAACGTCATCCTCACCAACGGGGCCAGGCTCTACGTCGACCACGCCCACCCGGAGTACTCCACGCCGGAGGTCACCAACCCCCGCGACATCGTGCTGTGGGACAAGGCGGGGGAGCAGGTGATGGCAGAGGCGGCCCGCCGCGCCGCCCGGGTGCCGGGCACCCAGCCCATCCAGCTCTACAAGAACAACACCGACGGCAAGGGCGCCTCCTACGGGGCGCACGAGAACTACCTGATGAGCCGGTCGACGCCGTTCATCGACATCATCCGCGGGCTGATCCCGTTCTTCGTCACCCGCCAGGTCTTCGCCGGCGCCGGCCGGGTCGGGATCGGCCCCGAGGGCCGCACCGACGGCTTCCAGCTGTCCCAGCGGGCCGACTTCTTCGAGGTCGAGGTGGGCCTGGAGACGACGCTGAAGCGGCCGATCATCAACACCCGCGACGAACCGCACGCCAACCCGGACGACTACCGCCGGCTGCACGTGATCATCGGCGACGCGAACCTCGCCGAGCTGTCGACCTACCTCAAGGTCGGGACGACGGCGCTCGTGCTGGCCATGATCGAGGCCAAGGCGCTGACCCAGGACCTCACCATCGAGGAGCCGGTCGAGTCGCTGCAAGCGATCAGCCACGACCCGTCGCTGACCCACCGGGTGCGACTGCGCGACGGCCGCCGGCTGACCGCGATCGAGGTGCAGCGGGAGTACCTGTCGCAGGCGCAGAAGTTCGTCGCCGACAACGGGGACGACGACGAGCAGACCGCCGACGTGCTGCTCCGGTGGGCCGAGGTGCTCGACGAGCTCGCCGTGGACCCGATGCGGCTCGCCGACCGGCTGGACTGGCCGGCCAAGCTCCGACTGCTGGAGGGGTACCGGCAGCGCGACGGGCTCAGCTGGGGCGACGCCCGGCTGAAGCTGGTCGACCTGCAGTACTCCGACGTCCGGCCGGACAAGGGGCTCTACCACCGGCTGGTGGCCCGTGGCTCGATGCAGCGGCTGCTCACCGACGACGAGGTGACCCGGGCGATGACCAGCCCGCCGCCGGACACCCGCGCCTACTTCCGCGGCGAGTGCCTGCGCCGCTACCCGGCCCAGGTCGCCGCGGCGTCGTGGGACTCGGTGGTCTTCGACGTCGGCCGGGAGAACCTCGTGCGCATCCCGACCATGGAGCCGTTGCGGGGCACCCGGGAGCACGTCGGCGCGCTGTTCGAGTCGACGTCGACCGCGGCCGAGCTGGTCGACCGGATCACCGCGCGCTGACCTGACGGCGGTGCCCATCTCAGGGGGACCCCCAGAACGCGGCGGACTGTCACCCGGCGCGGGTAGCTTCTGCCTCAGCACCGACCCAGCAGCGAGCTCCGGAGGGTGAGATGGCCACGAGGGACACCGGCGGGCAGCAGAAGGCCACGCGCACGCGCGAGGAGACCGAGGAGGTCGAGGCGTCGGTCGACGCCGAGGCCGCCGAGCGGCGCCAGGAGATGACCGACGACGTCGACTCCATCCTCGACGAGATCGACGGCGTGCTCGAGGAGAATGCCGAAGAATTCGTTCGTGCATATGTACAAAAAGGGGGCCAATAGAAACCTCCTTCTGCCATTCTTGAAGAAAACGATCCAGAATGGTAGAACATAAGTTCTGTCGTGATTGCGGCGACAATCGCCCCGCATCTGAGTTCTCGGCGGACCGACGACGTCGGGACGGCCTCAGCTTCTACTGCAAGCAGCACGCTCGGAAACGAGTGCGAACATCGAGGGACCAGCGTCTCGGGCCGCCCAAGGCGCGGCATCCGCGCGACGTCCAGTTGGCACCTGGACAGAAGTGGTGTCCCGATTGCTCGACCGTGAAGCCGCTCGATGACTTCGTTCGCAACGCTGGTCAGGCATCGGGTCGCGGGCCCTACTGCAAGCCCTGTCACAACGCACGCGGTCGCGCGTCCAGGGACAAGTTCGGCGGGAGCCGGACGTACCACCTCCAGCGGAGGTACGGGATCACCGCCGCCGAGGCGGACGCCATGCTGGCGGACCAGGGCGGCGTGTGCGCGATTTGCGCCAAGGCGCCGGCGGCGCACGTCGACCACGACCATGGCACCGGGGCCGTGCGCTCACTCTTGTGCTTCAACTGCAACGGTGGGCTGGGGCAGTTCAAGGACGACCCGGCGCTGCTCCGGGTGGCCGCCCGGTACGTCGAGTCGCATCGGGCAGGCCAGCTGGTCGGCCCGCCCCCGGGCCAGCAGCGGTGGCCGACCGACTGACGAGCCCGCCGGTAGGGTCGGCGGGGCGTCGACCCGGCAGCTCCGCGGCCGGCCGGCGCAGCAGACGCAGCAGCACGGACCGCCGTCGCACGACGGCAGGAGAGGCGGATGGGTGACCGAGACGTCAGCTGGTCGGAGCGGGTTCCCGCCCGCGTACCTGGACCGGGTGGGCTCCTCGTTCACCGACTTCCTGGGCACCACCGCCCCCGACCTGCTGCCCGGCCGGCGCACCGTCCCGACGATGTCCGTGGCTGACCTCGCCCCGCACGCCACGACCATCGTCGCCGCCACCTTCGACGGCGGCGTGCTGATGGGCGGCGACCGGCGAGCGACCATGGGCAACCTGATCTCCAGCCGGGACATCGAGAAGGTCTACGCCGCCGACTCCTGGTCGGTCATCGGCATCGCCGGTGCCGCGGGCATCGCCATCGAGATGGTCCGGCTCTACCAGGTCGAGCTCGAGCACTACGAGAAGATCGAGGGGATGACGATGTCCCTCGACGGCAAGGCCAACCGCCTCGCCGCGATGATCCGGGGCAACCTCGGTGCCGCGATGCAGGGCCTCGCCGTCGTCCCGCTGTTCGCCGGTTACGACCTCGACGCAGCCGAGGGCGTCAGCCCGGGCCGCATCTTCAGCTACGACGTCACCGGCGGGAACTACGAGGAGCGCGGCTACGCCTCGGTGGGCTCCGGCTCGCTGTTCGCCCGCAACTCCCTGAAGAAGACCTGGCGCCCCGGCCTGTCCGCCGACGCCGCCACCCGCACCCTCGTCGAGGCGCTCTACGACGCCGCCGACGACGACTCCGCCACCGGCGGCCCCGACACCGTCCGCCGGCTCTACCCGATCGTCTACCGGGTCGACGCCGAGGGCGCCGTCCGGCTCCCGGACGACGAGGTCGCCGCCATCGCCACCACCATCGTCGCCGAGCGCTCGGCCGCAGACGGGCAGGGCTGAGCCATGACCATGCCGTACTACGCCTCGGCCGAGCAGGTCATGCGGGACCGCTCGGAGTACGCCCGCAAGGGCATCTCCCGCGGTCGCAGCGTCGCCGTTCTCACCTACGCCGACGGCGTGCTGTTCATCGCCGAGAACCCCAGCGCCACGCTGCACAAGGTCAGCGAGCTCTACGACCGCATCGGCTTCGCCGCCGTCGGCCGCTACTCCGAGTTCGAGAGCCTGCGGGTCGCCGGCATCCGGCTGGCCGACGTCCGCGGCTACTCCTACAACCGGCGTGACGTCACCGGCCGGGTCATCGCCAACGCCTACGCGCAGACCCTCGGCTCGGTCTTCACCGAGCAGATGAAGCCCTTCGAGGTCGAGCTCTGCGTCGCCGAGGTGGGGGAGGACTCCGCCTCCGACCAGCTCTACCGGCTCACCTTCGACGGGTCGATAGTCGACGAGGCCTCCTTCGTGGTCATGGGCGGGCAGGCCGAGGCGGTGAGCAGCCACCTGCGTGAGCACTTCACCCCCGGCCTGAGCCTGGCGGAGGCCCTGCAGGTCGGCGTCCGGGCGCTGTCCGCGGTCAGCCCGGCCACCGCGGCCAACGGCGGGGCGCACGACCAGCTGCCCGCCGAGCAGCTCGAGGTGGCCGTCCTCGACCGGCGGCGTCCGAAGCGGGCGTTCCGCCGGGTCGTGGGCGCCGCGCTGACCAGCCTGCTCTCCGACCAGGGGACCGCCGCTGAGCCCGCCGAGAGCCCCGCGGAGGCGGCCGGCACCCACGCGCCCAGCGCCCCGGCGCCCGGGACCCCGCCGGGCCTCGGCGACCCGGCGGCCGTCGACACCGCCGGCGGCAGCGAGCAGGCCTCCGCCCAGCCGAGCACGCAGGACGGCGTCGGGGGCGGCACCGACGGCGAGACCCCGGACAGCGAGCAGTGAGCGGCGCGGCGTACTCGGGACACGAGCCGAGTACGCCGCGGACGCCTAGGCTCGGCGAGGTGGAACGACGGATCTTCGGCATCGAGACCGAGTACGGCGTCACGTGCACCTTCAAGGGGCAGCGCCGCCTCTCACCCGACGAGGTTGCCCGCTACCTGTTCCGCCGGGTGGTCTCCTGGGGCCGCAGCTCGAACGTGTTCCTGCGCAACGGCTCCCGGCTCTACCTCGACGTCGGCAGCCACCCCGAGTACGCCACCGCTGAGTGCGACGACGTCACCGAGCTCGTCGTCCACGACAAGGCCGGCGAGCGGATCCTCGAGGGGCTGATGGTCGACGCCGAGCAGCGCCTGAACGAGGAGGGCGTCACCGGCGACATCTACCTGTTCAAGAACAACACCGACTCGGCCGGCAACAGCTACGGCTGCCACGAGAACTACCTGGTGGGCCGGCACGGCGAGTTCAGCCGGATGGCCGACGTCCTGATCCCGTTCCTGGTCAGCCGGCAGATGGTGGTCGGCGCGGGCAAGGTGCTGCAGACCCCGCGCGGCGCGGTCTACTGCGTCAGCCAGCGGGCCGAGCACATCTGGGAGGGCGTCTCCAGCGCCACCACCCGGTCGCGGCCGATCATCAACACCCGCGACGAGCCGCACGCCGACGCCGAGAAGTACCGCCGGCTGCACGTCATCGTCGGCGACTCGAACATGAGCGAGACGACGACGCTGCTCAAGGTCACCATCACCGACCTGGTGCTGCGGATGATCGAGCAGGGCGTGGTGCTGCGGGACATGACCCTGGAGAACCCGATCCGCGCGATCCGGGAGATCAGCCACGACCTCACCGGCCGCCGCAAGGTCCGGCTTGCCAACGGCCGGGAGATGTCGGCCCTGGAGATCCAGCAGGAGTACCACGACCGCGCCGCCGAGTTCGTCGACCGCGAGGGCTACGGCCCGGTGCACCGGCAGATGCTGGAGCTGTGGGGGCGCACGCTCAAGGCCGTCGACAGCGGCGACCTCTCGCTGATCGACCGGGAGATCGACTGGGCCATCAAGCACCAGCTGCTGCACCGGTACATGGCCAAGCGCGACCTGTCGCTGTCCAGCCCGCGGGTCGCCCAGATGGACCTCGCGTACCACGACATCCGGCGCAACCGCGGCCTGTACTACCTCCTCGAGAAGGCCGGCCAGGTCGAGCGGGTCACCCACGACCCGGCGATCTTCGAGGCCAAGAACGTCCCGCCGCAGACCACCCGGGCCAAGCTGCGAGGGGAGTTCATCCGGCGCGCCCAGGACAAGCGCCGCGACTTCACCGTCGACTGGGTGCACCTCAAGCTCAACGACCAGGCCCAGCGCACCGTCCTGTGCAAGGACCCCTTCAAGTTCGTGGACGAACGGGTGGACAAGCTCATCGCGTCCATGTGACGGCCGGGGACCACCGCGTCGGCGAGCCGCCAGGGCCCACGCCGTCGCATGTGACCACCTCGAGTGTGACCACCTCGAGTGTGACCACCTCGAGTGTGACCACCTCGGCGTCCTGCGCGGAGGCTCAGGACGGGCTGGGGGACGGCGCGGTGCCGGGCTCGGGTGTGCCGGCCAGGCGCGCCCACGTCGGCTCCCGGTCGGCGTCGAACCGCACGGAGCACGCCATCGTCACCACACCTGATCGCCGTGTCGTTGTACGACCGTTATCCCCAACTCCGCCGCACGTCCCGGGAAGACCGACCGCGTCGACGAGGGGGAGGCGGTCCCGCAGGGCACCTGGCCCGATGCCGTCGGCCCGGCAGACCATTGGCCTTGCACGGCGCTGCCGACCACACTGCCGCGGTGGGCACCGCACTCGTCACCGGCGTCGGTCGCCGCAGCTCCATCGGCTTCGCGGTCGCCCGGCGGCTGCTGGACCGTGGGGACCGGGTGGTGGTCCAGTCCTGGGCGCCGCACGACGCGGAGCAGCCGTGGGGCGGCGACGACCTGGCCGCCGTCCTCGCCGAGCTGGGGGACCCGCCGCACGTCAGCGTCGACCTGGCCGAGCCGGGAGCGCCGGGCGAGCTGGTCGACGCCGCCCGGGACGCCGTCGGTCCGCTGACCACCCTGGTCGCCGCCCACGCCCGCAGCGCCATGGGCCGGCTCGCCGAGGTGACGGCCGCCGAGGTGGACCTTTGCTTCGCGGTCAACGCCCGCGGCAGCCTGCTGCTCACGCAGGCCTTCGCCGCCCAGCACGAGCCGGCCGCCGGCCCGGGCGCCGTCGTCCTGTTCACCTCCGGCCAGCACCGCGGGCCGATGTCCCGGGAACTGCCCTACGCGATCAGCAAGGGAGCTGTCCAGCAGATGACGCTGTCCCTGGCCGACGAGCTCATCGACGCCGACGTCACCGTCAACTGCCTGAACCCCGGCCCGACGGACACCGGCTGGGCCGATCCGGCCGAGCAGGACGGCGTGGCCCGGCTGATGCCCCGGGGGCGCTGGAACAGCCCCGCGGAGGCGGCCGCCGTCGTCGCCTGGCTGACCGGCCCGGACGCCCGCTCGGTCACGGGCCAGACCATCGACGCCGAGGGCGGCTTCCGCCGCTGGGCCTGAGCCGGTGAGCGCCAGCGGTGAGCTGGTGGATCGCTGCCGTCATTGAACCGTTATCCCCAACTCAACGCCTGAGATGCCGGCAAAACCGCCACTGCCCGCGCCAAGGACAGGGCCCCGACGCAGACGCCCTCAGGCCGGGGGCGGGCCGAACAGCGTGAGCTGGGCGGCGAACCGCCCTGCTGCGGCCGCGGCCAGGAAGTAGGCGCGGTCCTCGGCCAGGCCGCGGCCCATCGTCGACAGTCGCACCGGCGAGGCGGCCAGCGCGTCCTCCAACCCGAGCGAGTCCACCCACTCCACCGGGTTGCGCTCCGGCTGTCCGGCCAGGTCCTCCTCGACCTGGGTGCCCAGCTCCGACCCCAGCCCGCGGGGCGCGACCAGGACGACGCCCCCCATCGCGACCCGGCCGAAGGCGGTCAGCGAGTGGTGCGAGACGCCCCGGTGCCGGGGGCGCGGGTCGGCGTCGGAGATGCGCAGGGCGCCGACGGCCCGCCCACCGAGCACGTGCACGGCGTTGCAGGCCTCGCCCGCCGCGACCCCGGAGAAGCCCCACGGCGTCCCGGTGCCCAGGTTGCCCGGCCCCTGGGTGACGATCGTGACGTCGGCCCGGAGCACGTGCCGGGCGGCCAGCAGCCCGGTGTGCACCGTGACGGCCTCCACGTCGCCACCGAACGCCTGCCCGACGGTGACCACCCCGGCCAGCGAGCCGGCCAGGGTGTCCAGGGTCCGGGAGAACGCCGCGGGCAGTGCCCCGCCGTCGGTCATCACGTAGGCCACGCGCAGCGCCGGGTCGGTGACGTGCACGCCGGCCAGCACCGCGGGCAGCGCCGAGTGCAGGTCGGCCACGACCACCGGCATGCCGTCGAGGTCCTCCGCGCCGGCGATGGTGTCGTGGTGCGGCGTCTCCTGCTCGTCGACGCCCTGCACGGTCACCTGCAGCGGCGTGTAGCGGCCCTTCACCAGGTGCCCGGGGCCGGTGGGGTCCGGCGGCAGCCGGTCCGGGACGGCGACGACGAGGGCGTACCCGCCGGTACCCAGCCGCTGCGCCCAGGCCGTGGTGTTCAGCAGCACCTCGTCGTCCACCTGGGGTGACCCGACGAGGGAGGGGTGCGCCAGCGCCTTCAGCGTGCCGTCCCCGGGCACCTCGACGGTCAGCTCCTGCGCGTCGCGCCACGACCGGCCGAGTTCGGTGACCCGGCCGCGGCGCCAGCGGATCCGGGAACCGGGGGCGGGAGACGGTGCATCAGTCACCGGGGGAGGCTAACCAGCGAGCGCGCCGGCCGCCGCGCACTAGCCTGTGCCCGTGGCAGCCAAGCGGGCAGAACGACTGGTGAACCTGGTCATCGCCCTGCTCGGGACCCGGCAGTACGTCTCGGCGGCGAAGATCCGCTCGATCGTCCCCGGGTACGAGCCCGACGACGGCACCGACCGCGCCGACGAGGCGTTCAAACGGATGTTCGAGCGGGACAAGGCCGAGCTGCGCGAGATCGGCGTGCCCCTGGAGACCGGGCGGACCAGCGCCTTCGACACCGAGGACGGCTACCGCATCGCCCGGGCCGACTACGAGCTGCCCGAGATCACCCTCACCGGTGAGGAGGCCGCTGCCGTGGGCCTGGCGCTGCGGCTGTGGCAGTCCGCGCAGCTGGCCGGCGCCGCGCAGAGCGCCCTGGTCAAGCTCCGCGCCGCCGGGGTGGAGGTCGACCAGTCCCGGGGGCTGTCCATCCAGCCGCGCCTGGACGCCGGCGAGCCCGCCTTCGAGCCCTGCTATGCGGCGGCGCGCGACCGCCGGGCGCTCGCCTTCGACTACCGCCGTCCGGACGAGCAGACCGCCAGCCGCCGCCGGGTGCAGCCGTGGGGCCTGGTGGCCTGGCACGGCCGCTGGTACCTGGTCGGCCACGACCTCGACCGGCAGGCAGCCCGCGTCTTCCGGCTCTCCCGGGTCACCGGCACGCCGCGGGCCAGTGGCCCGGCCGGCGCCTTCGAGCCGCCGGCCGACCTCGACCTCGCCTCGGTGGTGGCCGGCTCGGAGCGCCGGGAGGAGCAGCTCGTCGTCGTCCGCGCCCGGCCGGGGACCGCGATCGGCCTGCGCCGGCACGCCACCCCACTGGGTGCCGCGGACGACGGCGACGACCGGCTGGAGCTGCGCACCACCGCGCCCTGGGCGCTGGCCGACCAGCTGGCCGCCTACGGCCCGGACGTGCTCGTCGAGGCGCCGCAGCGGATGCGCGAGGCGGTCGTGGAACGGCTCAGCCGGCTGGCCGCCGCGGGGGAGCGGACATGACGGCGCCCAGCACGGCGGAGCGGATGACCCGGCTGCTGGCGCTGGTGCCCTACCTGACCGCCCGGCCCGACGGCGTCCGGCTGGCCGACGCGGCCGCCGACTTCGGGGTCACCGAGGCCCAGCTGCGCCGCGACCTGGACCTGCTGTGGCTCTGCGGCCTGCCCGGGCACGGCCCGGGCGACCTCATCGACCTGGCCTTCGAGGGCGACCGGGTGCGGATCACCTTCACCGCCGGGATGGTCCGCCCGCTGCGGTTGTCCACCGACGAGGCGGTCGCGCTGATAGTCGCCCTGCGCACGCTGCTGGAGCTGCCCGGGCTGGCCGAGGGCGAGGCGGTGAGCCGGGCGCTGGCCAAGGTCTCGGCGGCCGCCGGGCACCCCGCCGAGGTGCGGGCGCCGGTGGCGGTCAGCGTCGACGCCCGCGCGCAGTCCCTCGCCGTCGTCCGTGACGGGGTGGAGCGGCGCCGCGCCCTGCACCTGCACTACTACGTGCCCAGCCGCGACGAGCGCACCGAGCGCACCGTCGACCCGATGCGGCTGCTGCTGGTCGACGGCCACTGGTACCTGGAGGCGTGGTGCCGGAACGCCGAGGGCGTGCGGCTGTTCCGGCTGGACCGGATCGACGACGTCGCGGTGCTCGAGGAGCCGGCCGCGCCACCACCCCAGGCGCACGAGCGTGACCTGGACGACGGGCTCTACCAGCCCGGCGCGGAGGAGCCGCTGGTCCGGCTGCGGCTGGCCCGCACCGCCCGCTGGGTCGCCGACTACTACCCGGTGGAGGAGCAGACCGAGGTGACCGACCCGCCGGGTGGGCTGGCGGTCACGGTGCGGACGTCGGACCTGGGCTGGGCCCGCCGCCTGGTGGCGTCGCTGGGCGGGGCGGCGACGGTGGACGAGCCGGCCGAGCTCGCCACCCGGGTCGCCGAGGAGGCCCGCGCCGCGCTGGCCCGGTACGCGGACTGACCGGCAGCTCAGCCGAGCCCCTTCCGGGCAGCGCCGGTTAGGCTCGCCCTGTGCTGCTGATCGTGTGGATCGTCGTCCCGGTGCTGGCCCTGCTGGTGCTCGGCGTCCTGGCGTACGGGGTGTTCGGTGCCGCCGGCCGGCTGGACGGCGAGCTGCGGGCGCTGGAGCGCGACGTCCGCCCGGTGCTGGCCGAGGTCCAGGCCTCGGCGGAGAAGGCCGCCGCCCAGCGCGCGGAGCGGTCGGAGACCGACGACTGAACCCGAGATGGACGGCGTGCGTACAGCCGTCCGCAGCCCTGGACCCACGGCGTTCCCGGCGTAGAGTCGGCCCGGCACGTCCGCCACGACTAGGAGGAGTCCGATGAACCTCGGCCCCATGGAGATCGGCCTCATCATCCTGGCCGTCCTGCTGCTCTTCGGTTACAAGAAGCTGCCCGACGCCTCCCGCTCGATGGGGCGCTCGATGCGCATCTTCAAGTCCGAGATGAAGGGCATGAAGGACGACGACGTGCGCGCCAAGGACGAGGCCCGCACGTCCCCGGTCACCGGTGAGATCGTGGCCCCCGCGGTGACCCCGGGTGCCGTCGACTACGAGGCCGAGGCGGCCGCCGCCGAGGCCCGGGCCGCCGAGGCCCGGGCGCGTGCGGAGCAGGTGCGTTCGTCGGCAGCCGCCGACGGCACGCGCTGACCCCCAGCACCGACCGCTGCCGCCCGTGACCCTGGCAGGGCGTGTGCGTGACCGTCGACCGCGGCGTCCCGAACGGGACGCCGCGGCGACCATGAGCCTCATCGGCCATCTCCGCGAACTGCGCAACCGCATCGGCATCGCGCTCTTCTTCGTGCTGATCGGCACCGCGGTGGCGTTCTGGTGGTACGAGCAGGGCCTGGGCCAGTTCATCCGGGCGCCCTACTGCGGGTTGGCCTCGGACGCCCGGGGGCTGCCCAGCCAGCCCGACGGCGACTGCGACCTGCTGGTCATCGACGTCCTCGGCGGTGCGCTGATCCGGCTGAAGATCAGCTTCATCGTCGGGGTGGTGCTGTCCTCGCCGTTCTGGCTGTACCAGGTGTGGGCCTTCCTCACCCCCGGGTTGAAGAAGAGCGAGAAGCGCTACGGCGTCGCGTTCGTCGCGGCGTCCAGCAGCCTGTTCGCCCTGGGGGCCGCACTGGCCTACATCGCCCTGTCCAAGGGCCTGGAGCTGCTGATCGGCCTGGCCGGCGACGGCGTCACCGTCGCGCTGACCGCGCAGGAGTACATCGGCTTCGTCATCTCGCTCCTGGTCGCCTTCGGGGTGAGCTTCGAGCTGCCGCTGATCGCGATGGTCCTGAACCTGATCGGCGTCCTCTCCTACGAGACGCTGTCCAAGAGCCGGCGGTGGATCTACTTCCTCACCATCGTGTTCGCCGCGTTCATCACCCCCACGCAGGACCCGTTCACCATGCTGCTGATGGCCGCGCCGATGTGCGTGCTGTTCGAGATCGCGATCCAGATCGCCCGGTTCGTGGACAAGCGGCGGGCCAAGCGGGAGGCCGCGGAGGGCCTGGCCGGGCTGGACGACGACGAGGCATCCCCGAGCATCGACGCGGCGAGCCCGCTGGACACCACCCCGAGCTCGCTCGACGAGCCGGCGCACCTGCAGCGCTGAGCCGGTCCGGGCGGGCATGACGCGGCCCGAGGTGGCCGTCCTGGTCAACGCCGCCGCCGGGCGGGGCCGCGCAGCCCGGGCCGTTCCCGCCGTCGTGGCAGCGCTGACCGCCGGTGGGGTGCGGCCCCGGTGCTGGCCGCCCGCACCCGGGCGGAGGCGGAACGGCTGGCCACGGTCGCTGCGGGCGACGGGGTCGGGGCGGTGGCCGCCCTCGGTGGCGACGGCACCGCCCACGCCGTCCTCCAGGCCGTGGCCGGAACCGGCACCCCGCTGGCGCTGCTGCCGGCCGGCAGCGGCAACGACCTGGCCACCGCCCTCGGTGTGCCGACCGACCCGGTGCGGGCCGCCGCCGCCCTCGCCGCGGACCTGCACGCCGGCCGCACCCGGCAGCTCGACGCCGCGCGCACCGGCGAGCGGTGGTGGGCCACCGTGCTGTGCTGCGGCTTCGACTCGGCGGTCACCGAGCGAGCGCACCGGCTGCGCTGGCCACGCGGCCCCCGCCGCTACGACGTCGCGATCCTGCTCGAGCTCGCCCAGCTGCGGCCCCGCGCGGTCACGCTCACCGTCGACGGCGCCGTCCGCCAGCAGGAGGTGACCCTGGTCGCGGTCGGCAACACCCCCTGGTACGGCGGCGGGCTGCGGATCGCCCCCGGCGCGGACCCGGCCGACGGGCTGCTGGAGGTCGTCGTCATCGGGCCGGTCAGCCGCCGGGAGCTGGTGCGCACCCGCCCTCGGCTGGCCGCCGGCAGCCACGTCGGCCACCCCGCGGTCACCGTGCTGCGCGGCCGGGAGATCGGCCTCACCGGCGCCGGCCTCACCACCTGGGCCGACGGCGAGCCGATCTGCGCGCTCCCGGCCACGACCGTCTGCGTACCCGGCGCCCTCACCGTCTTCGGCGCGGCTCCGTACCACCGAAATGGCCATTCTGGTGGTAGGGCGGGGACGACCGGTGGCGCGGAGGGAGAGCGCCTAACGTGGGGGCATGTCCAGCCCGGCTGAGCGTTATGCGGCTGCCCGCCGGCGGAACGCGCACCCCACCCTCTCGGACTTCACCGCCGAACTCGGCTTCTCCCTGGACCCGTTCCAGGTCGAGGCGTGCGAGGCGCTGGAGCAGGGCTCCGGTGTGCTGGTCTGTGCCCCGACCGGCGCCGGCAAGACCGTGGTGGGGGAGTTCGCCGTCCACAAGGCGCTGCAGGAGGGCCGCAAGGCCTTCTACACCACGCCGATCAAGGCGCTGAGCAACCAGAAGTACCGCGACCTCTGCGACCGGTACGGGGCGGCGAAGGTCGGGCTGCTCACCGGGGACAACGCCATCAACGGCGACGCACCGGTGGTCGTGATGACCACCGAGGTGCTCCGCAACATGCTCTACGTCGACTCCCCGGCGCTCACCGACCTCGGCTACGTCGTCATGGACGAGGTGCACTACCTCGCCGACCGGTTCCGCGGCGCGGTGTGGGAGGAGGTGATCATCCACCTCCCCGAGCACGTCCGGCTGGTCTCGCTGTCGGCCACGGTGAGCAACGCCGAGGAGTTCGCCGACTGGCTGGTCACCGTCCGCGGGGACACGGCGGTCGTCGTCAGCGAGGTGCGGCCGATCCCGCTCTGGCAGCACATGCTGGTGGGCGGCCGGGTGTTCGACCTGTTCGCGCTGCGGCCCGCCGCCCACGCGGGGGAGTGGGAGCAGACCCCGCGCGGGCTGTCGACCCGCGAGCGCGGCCGCGCCGTGGTCGACCCCGAGCTGGTCCGGTACGTGCACGAGCAGGAACGCCGGCACGACAGCTGGCCCGGCGGTGGCGGAACCCGCGGCGGGTTCAGCCACAAGCCCCGGTACCGGCCGCCGTCCCGGCCGGAGGTCATCGAGCGGCTGGACCGGGCCGGGCTGCTGCCGGCGATCACCTTCGTCTTCAGTCGCAACGGCTGCGACGCCGCCGTCCACCAGTGCCTGGCCTCGGGGATGCGGCTCACCGACGAGACCGAGCGCCGGGCGATCGCCGAGATCATCGACCGGCGCACCGGGTCGCTGCCCGAGGAGGACCTGCACGTCCTCGGCTTCTGGGAGTGGCGGGAGGGGCTGCTCGCCGGCTTCGCCGCCCACCACGCCGGGCTGGTGCCGGCGTTCAAGGAGACCGTCGAGGAGTGCTTCGTCCGCGGCCTGGCCAAGGCGGTGTTCGCCACCGAGACCCTCGCCCTCGGCATCAACATGCCCGCGCGCACCGTCGTCCTGGAGCGGCTGGTGAAGTGGAACGGCGAGGCCCACGCCGACGTGACGCCGGGGGAGTACACCCAGCTCACCGGCCGGGCCGGCCGGCGCGGCATCGACATCGAGGGGCACGCGGTCGTCGTCTGGGCGCCGGGGGTCGACCCGGCGGCCGTCGCCGGGCTGGCCAGCACCCGCACCTACCCGCTGCGCTCCTCCTTCCGGCCCAGCTACAACATGGCCGTCAACCTGGTCGGCGCCTTCGGCCGGGCGCACGCCCGTGAGCTGCTCGCCTCCTCCTTCGCCCAGTTCCAGGCCGACCGGTCGGTGGTCGGCCTGGCCCGTTCGGCCGCCCGGCACGAGGAGGACGCCGCCCGGCTGCTCAAGGAGATGAACGCCGGGCTCAGCGCCGCGGTGCTGGACGTCGCCGGGTACGCCCGGCTGCGGATGGAGATCTCCGAGCGGGAGAAGGCGCTGTCGCGGGACTCGCAGGCCAAGCGCCGGCTGGAGGCCGCCGAGTCCCTCGCTGCCCTGCGGGCCGGCGACGTCATCCGGGTGCCGAGCGGACGGCGCCAGGGCCTGGCCGTGGTGCTCGACCCCGGGGTCACCGAGCTCACCGACCCCCGGCCGCTGGTGCTCACCGAGGACAAGTGGGCCGGCCGGCTCGGCTCGGTCGACTTCCCGTCGCCGGTCAGCGCCCTGGCCCGGGTCAAGGTGCCGAAGAACTTCAACCACCGCAGCCCGCACGCCCGCCGGGACCTCGCCTCCACCCTGCGCAACGCCCGCGCCGAGAACGGCCTGGGTGCCCGGCGGACCAAGGGGCGGTCCGCGGCCGACGACGACCCGGTGCTCGCCGACCTGCGGCACGCGCTGCGCGCCCACCCGGTGCACGGGCTGCCCGACCGGGAGGAGCGGGTGCGTGCCGCCGACCGCTGGCTGCGCGAGGTGCGGGACGGCGAGCGGCTGCGCCGGCAGATCGCCGACCGCACCAGCTCGCTGACCCAGCAGTTCGACCGCACCTGCGACGTCCTCACCGAGCTGGGCTACCTGCACCCGGCCCCCCCGCAGGACGACGCCCCGCCCGCGGCGGTGGTCACCGAGGCCGGCCGCCGGCTCGGCCGGATCTGGTCGGAGACCGACCTGCTGACCGCCGAGTGCCTGCGGGCCGGTGTGTTCCGCGGGCTCACCCCCGCCGAGCTGGCCGGTTGCGTCTCCGCCCTGGTGTTCGAGGCGCGTCGGGAGAGCGCCGCCCAGCCCTCCGTGCCGGCCGGCAAGGTCGCCGGTGCGCTCGCCGAGATGCGCAGGGTGCACACCGCGCTCACCGACCTCGAGCGCGAGCACGCCGTGCCGGTCACCCGCGACCCGGACCTGGGCTTCGTCTGGGCCGCCTACCGGTGGGCCGACGGCCAGAGCCTGGACCGGGTGCTGGCCGGGGCGCAGCAGGCCGGCACCGAGCTCTCCGGCGGCGACTTCGTCCGCTGGGCGCGGCAGCTGGTCGACCTGCTCGACCAGCTCGCCAAGGTCGCCGACGACCCGCTGGCCGGGATCGCGCGCGCCGCGGTGGGCCGGGTGCGCCGCGGGGTCGTCGCGGTCGCCGTCACCGACTGATCCGCGGCCGGTGGGCCACAATCGGCCGTCCCCGGTGCACCGCACCGGGGAGCCGATCGAGGAGCGACGATGAGCCAGCCGCCGCAGGGCGAGGACCCGCAGTCCCCCTGGGCCCGCCCGGACCGGGAGCCCGGCGGCGCACCCGGTCCCCGGCCGGCGGCAGCGGGGTGGGGCGCCCCACAGGGCGGCTGGGGTCCACCGTCGGGCGGACCGGGGCAGCCACCGCGGTACCAGGGCTGGGGGGAGGCCCCCGGGTACGGCCAGCCCGGCCAGTACGGGCAGCCCGGTGGCTGGGGGCCGCCGTCCGCGCAGTTCGGGTCTCCCGGGGGCTGGGGTCCACCGGCGCAGCCGGCCAGGAGACGGTCCCGGCCGCCGAGGCTGGTGCTGGTCACGCTGGCGGTCCTGCTGGTGGTCGTCGCGCTGACCCTGCCGTCCCCGCTGGGCGCCACCCGGCTCGACCCGGCGGCGGTGGAGCGTGCCGTGGCCGACCAGTTCGAGGACCGGGAGGGCGTCGCCCTCGACCTCAACTGCGAGGACGAGCTCCCGGTCCGCGCCGGCGCCACCTACTCGTGCGCGGGCCGGACCGTCGACGGCGAACCGGTCAGCATCACGATCACGCTGACCGGCGAGGACGGCGACTACACCTGGGTGGCGACCTGACCGGGCCGTTCAGCCCTGCGGCCACCCCAGCGCCGACCCCAGCCGGCGCACCGAGGACTCCAGCCCGTGCGCCTCGGCCAGCGCCGCCAGGGCGTCGGGGTCGGCCGGGCGGCGGGGCAGCTCGCCGTCCACCGGTGGCAGGTCGATGGTGGTGACGACGGCGACCACCTCGGGTGCGGCGTCGAGGTAGTCGGCGGCCGCGTGCAGCATCTTCAGCACCGCCGCGGTCAGCGGTGCCTGGGGGACGGCGGTGCGGGCGGCCGCCTCCCGGATGCCGGCCAGTGACCCGAACTCGTTGATCAGCGCCGCTGCCGTCTTCGCCCCGACGCCGGACACCCCGGGCAGCCCGTCGCTGGGGTCGCCGCGGAGCACCGCGAAGTCGGCGTAGGAGCGGCCGGGGATGCCGTACTTCGCCGCGACGGCCGCCTCGTCGACGAACTCCAGGTCGTTGATGCCGCGGTTGGTGTAGAGCACCCGCACGTCGCGGGCGTCGTCGACCAGCTGGAACAGGTCCCGGTCGCCGGTGACCACGTCGACCGGCCCGCGGGCCCGGGTGGCCAGCGTGCCGATGACGTCGTCGGCCTCGTAGCCGGGGGCGCCGACCCGGGTCAGCCCGGCGGCGGCGAGCACCTCGACCAGCACCGGCACCTGCGGCCCGAGCTCGTCGGGCACCTCCTCACCGCCCTCCTGTGCGACCCGGTGCGCCTTGTAGCTGGGCAGCGCGGCGACCCGGAACGCCGGGCGCCAGTCGTCGTCCCAGCAGGCGACCAGCCGGGTGGGGGAGTGGGCGACGACCAGCCGGGCGGTCATGTCCAGGAAGCCGCGGACGGCGTTGACCGGCCGGCCGTGCGGCCCGGTCACGCTGGTCGGCACCCCGTAGAAGGCACGGAAGTAGAGGCTCGCAGCGTCCAGGAGCATCGTCGTCACGCCGGGCACGGTAACGGTGCGATGACGACGGCCGGGGCTGTCGCTCCCGCTGGTTAGTCTGCGGACGTGGTCGCCGTCTCTCCCTCCTCCCCGCTGGTGTCCATCGACCGGGTGCACGCCGCCCGCGCTCTCGCCGACGAGCTCGACATCGACGTCGTCGTCGTCACGCCCGGCTCCGACCTGCGCTACCTGTGCGGCTACGACGCGCACGCCATGGAGCGGCTGACCGCGCTGGCCGTGCCCCGCCGGGGCGAGCCGCTGCTGGTAGTGCCGCGGCTGGAGGCGCCGATGATCGAGGCCTCCCCGGCCGGGTCGTTGGGCCTGGAGGTGCTGCCCTGGGACGAGACCGACGACTCCTTCGCCCGGCTGGCCGAGGCGGTCACCGCCCGGCTGGGCAGCGCGCCGGTCCGGGTGGCCGTCGGGTCCCGCACCTGGGCCGAGCACGCGCTCGGCATCCAGCGGGCGCTGCCCGGTTCGGCGCTGGAGCTGGCCAGCCCGGTCATCGACCGGCTGCGGATGGTGAAGACGCCGGCCGAGGTCGAGGAGCTGGCGATCGCCGGTGCGGCGATCGACCGGGTGCACGCCCGGATGGGGGAGTGGCTGCGGGTCGGCCGCACCGAGGCCGAGGTCGGCGCGGACGTCGCGGCGGCGATCCTCGCCGAGGGCCACGTCGGCGTCGACTTCACGATCGTCGGCTCGGGCCCCAACGGCGCCAGCCCGCACCACGAGGTCTCCGACCGGGTGGTGGAGGCCGGGGACATGGTCGTCGTGGACATCGGCGGGGAGACGGCGACCGGCTACCGCTCCGACTGCACCCGCACCTATCTGGTCGGCGGGCACGCCGCCCGTGGCCTGACCGAGTGGTTCGCCGTCCTCCAGCGGGCCCAGACGGCGGCCGTCGCCGCGGTGCGCCCGGGGGTCACCTGCGCCCAGATCGACGCCGTCGCCCGCGACGTCATCACCAAGGCCGGCTTGGGTGAGCACTTCATCCACCGCACCGGGCACGGCATCGGGCTGGACACCCACGAGGCGCCCTACGTCGTCGCCGGCAACGACCTGCCGCTGGAGCCGGGGATGGCCTTCTCGGTCGAGCCCGGCATCTACCTGCCCGGGCGCTACGGCGCCCGGATCGAGGACATCGTCGTCTGCACCGACGACGGCGTCCGCAACCTGAACAACGGTCCCCGTGAGCTCGTCGAACTCCCCGGCTGAGCCGGGCGGGCCGCCGGCCACCCAGGACGTCGACCGCGAGCTGCTGAGCGCCCTGGCCCGCGACGGTCGGGCGAGCTTCACCGAACTGGCCGACCGGGTCGGGCTGTCGGTGTCCGCGGTGCACCAGCGGGTCCGCAGGCTGGAACAACGTGGTCTGATCACCGGCTACGCGGCTCAGCTGGACGCCAAGGCGCTCGGGCTGCCGCTCACCGCCTTCGTCTCGATCACCCCGATCGAGGCCGCCCAGCCCGACGACGCGCCGACCCGGCTGGCGCACCTGTCGGCCATCGAGGCCTGCCACTCGGTGGCCGGGGTGGAGAGCTACATCCTCAAGGTGCGGGTGGCCTCGCCCGACGCGCTGGAGGCGTTGCTGCACGAGATCCGGTCGGCGGCCAACGTCACCACCCGGACCACCGTCGTCCTCTCCACCTTCTACGAGGACCGTCCGCCGGTCTGAGGGAGGACCCCTGCCCCTCGCAGGCTCGCAGCGGGCCTGCGAGGGGGCCGGTGGACAGGGCATCGAACATGTGTTCGGATGGTCAGCATGCGGTGGGACGCCCAGCGGCTGGACTTCGACGAGCCCAGCACCCTGCCCGGGCTGCCCGACGTGCGTGGCCTGCTGCGCAGCGTGCAGGTCCCGGAGTTCCCGGGCCTGACGTTCCACGAGGTGCGGGCCAAGAGCGCACTCAACGCGGTACCGAAGGGCTCGGCGATGCCGTTCGGCCACACGATCAACCCCTACCGGGGCTGCTCCCATGCGTGTGTCTACTGCTACTCCCGGGGGACGCACGAGTGGCTGGAGCTGGACAGCGGGGCCGACTTCGACCAGCAGATCGTGGTCAAGACCAACCTCGTCGACGTGCTGCGGCGCGAGCTGGCCCGACCGTCCTGGCAGCGCCAGCACGTGGCGCTGGGCACGAACACCGACCCGTACCAGCGGGCCGAGGGCCGCTACCGGCTGATGCCCGGGATCATCGACGCCCTGGCCCGGTCCGGCACCCCGTTCTCGGTGCTGACCAAGGGCACACTGGCCCGCCGCGACGTCCCCCGGCTGGCCGCCGCGTCCCGCGACGTCCCGGTCGGGATGGGGGTGTCGATGGCCATCTGGGACGACGACCTGCACGCCGCCCTGGAGCCCGGCGTCCCCACGCCCCGTGCGCGGCTGGACCTGGTCCGGGCGATCACCGACGCCGGGCTGCCCTGCGGGGTCTTCCTGGCCCCGGTGCTGCCCGGCCTCACCGACCGGATGGAGCACCTGGAGGCGGCGATCGGCGCCATCGCCGCGGCCGGGGCCACCGGGGTCACCGTGCTGCCGCTGCACCTGCGCCCGGGCGCCCGGGAGTGGTTCACCGCCTGGCTGTCCCGGGAGCACCCCGGCCTGGTCGGCCGGTACCGCCAGCTGTACGGCCGCGGCGCCTACGTGCCGGCCGAGTACCGCAGCTGGCTCGCCGGCCGGGTGGCCCCGGTGTTGGCCCGGTACGGCCTGGACCGGCAGAGCGGGGGAGTGGCGCGCGGCGTCGACGCCGGCAGCAGCCTCGGCCTGCCCGGCGACGAGTCGGTGGGCTTCCCCGCCGGCAGTCTGCCCACCCGACGGCCGGAGGTCGCGCCGATCGACGAGGCGCCCGAGCAGTTGACGCTGTGCTGAACCCGGCGTCGGACTGACACGGGGGAGGGAGCCGGGGTCAGCCGGCCAGCCGGGCGCGACGGCCCACGGTGCGCAACGCCCGCACGGCGCCGCGGGGGCCCACCGGCGGCGCACCACCGGCCAGCGCCAGCCGACGGTAGGAGTCGTAGGAGAGCGTCAGGTAGTCCGCCGCCAGCTCCTCGACCTCCGCACGGCGGCTGGGCGGGGCCGTGGCGCGCATCGCCGTCGCGGTGCGCACGGCGTGCTTGGCGAACGTCACCTGCAGCGCCTGCGTGGACAGCTGCCCACCGACGTGCGAGTTCGGCCCCGGGCCCCGCCGCAGCGCCGGCAGCACCCACGGGCTCGCCGCCAGGCCGGGGAACCGGCTGCGGACCTCCTCCCAGGCGTGCCAGGCGGTCAGCGCCCCGGGCACCGACCACTCGCCGTCCTCGGTGGCCACGACGAGGCGGCGTCCGGTCGCCTGCACCTGGTCCCGGCGCAACCCCTGGAACTGGCCCACCGTCGCCGGCCAGCCCAGCGCGAGCGCGCACCACGCGACCGAGCGCAGGTGCTCCGGCGCCTCGCTGCGCACCCGGGTCAGCTCCCGCAGGTCGAGGGTCACCGGATCGGGCTCGGGGGTGGTGGCCCGCGGCACCCCGACCCCGCCGTAGCGAGCGACCTTGCTGTACAGGGCGACGGTGGCCGGCTTCCAGTCGCGGGCCGCGACCAGCGGCTCCAAGCCGGTCTCGGCGAGCGCGTCCGGCCCCAGCCCCTGCTCGAGGGCCGCCTCGACCAGTCGCCGCCACTGCGGTTCGTACCCCGGCGGCACGGGCAGCCGGGCCCAGGCGCGGGCCGGCGGAGGGGCAGGCATGTCGGGCAGCGGCGGCTGCCATGCACCTGGCATGTCAGCACACTACCGTTATCCCCAACAGTGTCGCGACAAATCGTTGTCGTCACCTGCCGAAGACGACCACCGTGCCCTCCGGACACGGATCAGCAACGCCGCCGCCCTGGCTGGGCCCAGCGAGCACGACGACCGGGATGCCCGTGATCATGGGTCGGTGCGCACCGTCGGAGTCGAGGAAGAGCTGTTGGTCGTCGATCCGGCGGGGGTGCCGGTGCCGCTGGCCCCGGAGGCGCTGGAGGTGGCCGCCCGCCGCGGTGAGGGAGAGACGGTCGGAGAGCACGACCGCGCCCAGCAGTCCGATGCGGCGCCCGACACCGACGCCGCCGGGGCCCCGGCCGGTCCACGCCTGGTGCCCGAGCTGAAGGAGCAGCAGATCGAGCTGGGCACCCGGGTCTGCCGGGAGCTCGACGAGGTGGCCACGGAGCTGCGGCACTGGCGTTCCCGGGCCGATGCGGCCGCCGCGACCGTGGGCGCCCGGGTGGCGGCCCTGGCCAGCTCACCGGTGGCCGTGGAACCGGAGACGACGCCGGGGGAGCGGTACGCGCAGATGGTCGAGGTCTTCGGCCTCACCGCCGCCGAGGTGCTCACCTGCGGCTGCCACGTGCACGTCTCCGTCGACGACGACGAGGAGGGGGTCGCCGTCCTCGACCGCATCCGGGTGTGGCTGCCGGTGCTGACCGCGCTGACCACCAACTCGCCGTTCTGGTCCGGGCGCGACACCGGCTACGCGAGCTTCCGCTCCCAGGTCTGGAACCGGTGGCCCTCCGCCGGCCCGAACGCCGTGTTCGGCACCCCGGCCCGGTACCACCAGCTGATCGCCGAGCTGGTCGCGACCGAGACGGTGCTCGACGAGGGGATGGTCTACTTCGACGCCCGCCTCTCGGCCACCTGGCCGATGGTGGAGGTGCGGGTGTCCGACGTCGCGCTGCGGGTGGAGGACGCCGTCCTGCTGGCCGGGCTGGTGCGCGGCCTGGTCGAGACCGCGGCCCGGGAGTGGCGGTCCGGCGTCCCGGCGCCGGAGGTGCGGACCGAGGTGCTCCGCGTCGCCGGCTGGCGGGCCGGCCGCTCCGGCCTGACCGGGGACCTGGTCGACCCGCGGACCGGTCAGCCGGCCCCGGCCGCCGACGTGGTCACCGCCCTGGTCGAGCACGTGCGCCCGGCCCTGGGTGACAGTGGCGACACCGAGCGGGTCGAGGCGGGCATCGCCGACCTCCTGCGCCGCGGCACCGGGGCGATCCTGCAGCGCGAGGTCTTCGACGAGACCGGCGACCCGGCCGCCGTCGTCCGGGCCGCGGTCGCCGCCACCCACGGCGACTGAGGCCGGAGCGCCGCTCTCGGACCCGGGTTGGTTAGGGTCCGCCCATGTACACGGCCAGCTGGGGCGACGTCGCCCGCCGGGACCTGTTCGGGCCGAAGCCGGACCCTCGGGACCGCCCCTACCGGTCGGTGATCCGGATCGTGCTGGTCGTCTTCCGGCTGTTCCGCTTCCGGTTCGACATCCGCGGGGCCGAGCACGTCCCGGCCACCGGTGGCGCGGTCATCTGCAGCAACCACGTCTCCTACTTCGACTTCACCTACCTCGGGCTCGCCGCGCTGCCGCAGCACCGGCTGGTGCGGTTCATGGCGAAGGCCGCGATCTTCGGGCACTGGTTCGCCGGGCCCTTCATGCGCGCCATGCAGCACATCCCGGTCGACCGCAAGGCCGGTGCCTCGGCGTTCGACGCCGCCGTCCGGGCGCTCAAGGACGGCCACCTGGTCGGGATCTTCCCCGAGGCGACGATCAGCACCTCGTTCACCGTCAAGGACGTCAAGGCCGGGGCAGCCCGGATGGCAGTCGAGGCCGGGGTGCCGATCATCCCCGCCGCCGTCTGGGGTGGGCAGCGCATCGCCACCAAGGCACACAAGGTGGTGCTGCGCCGGGACGTGCCGGTGACGGTGATCATCGGCGAGCCGATCGTCCCCGAGCCGGGGGAGAAGCCGCAGGCCCTGCTCCGTCGCACCAAGGCGGCGATGGTCGAGCTGCTGGACGAGGCGCAGCGCACCTACCCGGACCAGCCGGCCGGGGACGGCGACCGCTGGTGGCAGCCGGCCCACCTGGGCGGCAGCGCGCCGACCCCGGAGGTGGCCGCGATCAACGACGCCGACTACGCCGCCGGCAACCGGACGCGGGTCAAGGCCCCGCACCCGCTGGCCCGGGCCAAGGCGCTGCTGGGTCGCGTCCGCCGCTGACCCTCAGCGCACCCGCGCGCCGAAGTCGTCGGCGGTGAGCGGGGCGACCATCTCCCGTTCGTAGCTGCGGTGCCACCAGGCACCGGTCTCCCGCCGTTCCTGGCGGGTGGTGAACCGGTAGCGGTAGACGAGGACCCGCACCGCGGCGGGGCGGTCGGTGCCGAAGGGCGCCGAGCGCAGCAGCCGCAGGGTGGCCGGGTCGGCGTCCAGCAGCTTGCCGAGGAAGGGCAGCAGCCAGGCCCGGCCGTAGGCCGGCGAGAGGGCTACGAACCACATCAGCCAGTCCAGCCGCAGGTGGTAGGGGGCCCACTGGGGCGGACGGCGGTGGACGTCGCCGGGCTTGCCGCGGAACTCGTACTCCCGCCACACGGCGTCCGGCCCGGTGCCGTCGGTGGCCTCCACGACCAGCTCCCGGCGCACCTTGGTCACCGAGCCGAAGGCGCCGTAGCTGTTCACCAGCCGCAGCGGGTCGAAGCTGGTGTTCATCCGCTGCCCCGGGGACAGCATGTTCCGCACCGGCGCCACGCTGAGGACGGCGACCAGCAGCGCCAGCCCGATCCCCACGCCGACGAACCAGGTGGGGGAGGAGAGCTCGTCGGGGCGGTCGACGGGCAGCACGGCGGCCAGCCAGCGCCCGTCGACCACCGACAGGGCCAGCACCAGGGTCAGCGCGTTCAGCCAGGCGAAGTTGCCGCTGATCAGCAGGTACCCCTGGGTGACCACGATGACCAAGGCCGCCGCGCCGGCGATCGGCTGTGGCGCCAGCAGACCGAACACGACGACCAGCTGGGTGACGTGGTTGGCCAGCGTCTCCACCCGGTGCAGCCGGGGGCTGAGCCGGTGGAACCACCAGCTCAGCGGGTTGGGCATCGGCTGGGTCTCGTGGTGCCAGTTCAGGCAGGTCAGCTCCCGCCAGCAACGGTCACCGCGCATCTTGATCAACCCGGCGCCGAACTCCAGCCGGAACAGCAGCCAGCGCAGCAGCCACATGCCCAGCACGGGTGGTGCGACGTGCGCCGGGCCGAGGAAGACGGCGAGGAACCCGGCCTCCAGCAGCAGCGACTCCCAGCCGAAGCCGTACCAGATCTGCCCGACGTTCACGATCGACAGGTAGAGCGTCCAGAGCACCGCCCACAGCGCCATCCAGCCGGCCAGCGGCAACCGGTCGGCCAGCCCGCCGAGAGCGGCGGCGGAGAGCGCGATGCCGGTCCAACAGCAGCCGGCGAAGAACCGGTCGGACCAGTGCAGGTGGAACAGGCTCGGCGCGCGCTTCCAGGAGGCCCGCTCCAGGTACCGGGGGGCCGGCGTCAGGCCGTGGGTGCCGAGCAGCGCGCGCCCCTGGTGCAGGGCCGCGACGAACGCGATCAGGTAGACCAGCGCGAGTCCCCGGGTGAACACCCAGCGGCCCATCCAGGCGCCCGGGTCGGCGAACCAGTCCACGGTGGCCTCCGCTCACTTCGCCGGGGCCTCGAGCCGGAACGCCTCCAGCTCGGTGCCGTACCAGCGGGTGGTGCGGCCCAACGCCTGCATGCCCAGCTTCTGGCAGACCCGCAGCGAGGCCTCGTTGCCCGGCCGGACGACGGCGTAGACCTCGAGCAGCCCGTCGTCGAACGCCCGGTCGACGACCGCCCGGGCCGCTTCGGTGGCGTAGCCGAGCCGCCAGCTGTCCGGGTGCAGGTGCCAGCCGACCTCGACCTCACCGACGCCGTGGGGGAGGGGCTTGAGCAGCACCGTGCCCGCCGGTGGGCCCCCGCTGCGCGGCTCGATCGCCCAGCACCCGTGCGCCGGGTCCAGCTGGTGCACCAGCCGCCAGCGCTCGACGAGCTCAGCGGGCGACACCGTGGGTGCACCGCCCAGCCAGCGGGTCACCTCGTCCCGGCTGTACAGGTCGGCGAGGCGGGCGAGGTCGGCGTCGTCCGTCGTCCACGCCCGCAGCCGCAGCCGGTCGGTGCACAGCAGTTCCACCCGGAGGTGCCTACCGCCGTCCGCCCGGTCGAAACCCCGCCGCCCGCCCAGCAGTGATCAGGTCCCCTGATCGAAGACTGTCCCCCCGCACCAACGCTGGTGAGGGAGGACAGCCGGTGATCAGGTCACCTGATCACCGTCGGTGGAGCGGGAGGGGGCGGTGACCGGGGCGTCAGCCGCCGACGGGGGTGAGCTGACGGTCGCGCTGGGCGGCCCACCAGGCGCGGCCCTCAGCGGGCAGGCCGGCGATCGGGTCGTAGTAGGCGTAGCGGCGGTCGAGCGCATCGGCGTCGGTGCGCTCGATGCCGGTGCGGTAGTTCTTCGTCCAGTAGGAGATGCCGCGCTCGCGGTCGTACTCGGCGACCTGGTGCACCCAGCGCTTGCCGACGTAGGGCACGTCGCACACGATCCGCGGCGTCGCGAAGCCCGGCAGGTAGCCCATGACGTCGTGCTGCAGGGTCTGCGCGGTGCCCAGCGAGACCCGCCAGTGCTCGGCGCTGGGGATCATGTCGCACATGTAGAAGTAGTAGGGCGTGATGGAGGCGCCGTCGAGCAGCGCGAAACACAGGTCCAGCAGCTGCCCGGCGGTGGCGTTCACCCCGGCCAGCAGCACGCCCTGGTTCCGCACGTCGCGCACGCCGGCCGCCAGCAGCGCCCGGGTGGCCTCGGCGACCAGCGGGGTCACCGACTGGGCGGCGTTGACGTGGGTGTGCACCGCCAGCGAGACGCCGCGTGCCCGTGCGGTGGCCGCCAGCCGGCCCATCCCGTCGACGACCTCGGGCTGCAGCCAGTGCTGGGGGAGGCCCATCAGCGCCTTGGAGGCGAGCCGGACGTCGCGGATCGAGTCGATCTCCAGCAGCCCCTCGACGAACGCGGCGAGGTTCTTGAACGGCAGGTTGGCGACGTCGCCACCGGAGACGACGACGTCCCGGACGCCGGGGGTGCGGCGCAGGTAGGCCAGCATCTCGGCCTGCCGGTCGACCGGCTTGAGGTCGAACCGCAGCTTGTCCACCGCCGGGGTGGAGTTGCCGACCAGGTCCATCCGGGTGCAGTGCCCGCAGTACTGCGGGCAGGTGGACAGCAGCTCGGCCAGCACCTTGGTCGGGTAGCGGTGGGTGAGGCCCTCGACGGCCCACATCTCGTGCTCGTGCAGCGAGTCGCGGGCCGCGTGCGGGTGGCTCGCCTCGTCGCCGGGCAGCCGGTCGGAGGCGACCGGCAGCATGTAGCGACGCACCGGGTCGGCGAGCATCGCGGCGGTCGAGGGCAGCGCCGCGGGCACCATCGTGTTGAGCATCTGCGGCGGCAGCAGCAGCGACATCGTCGCCCGCCCGGCCTGGTCGGCCTCGACGTCGGCGTAGAACGACTCGTCCAGCAGGTCGCCGTACACACCGCGCAGCTGGCGCACGTTCTTCACGCAGTGCGCACGCTGCCACTGTGCGCTGCGCCAGTCCTCGTCGGTGACCTCGGCGAAGCCGGGCAACCGCCGCCAGTCGGGCTCGATGAGCTCACGGGCGGTGTACTCGTAGGGCTGCTCCAGCACCGGAACTCCTGTCCGCGCGACGTCTTCGACTCCGACACCGCGACCCTACGGGAAGAAGTATGGCATCAGGGGCAGATGACGATAGGTTCTCCGGTGTCGAGCCGGAGACGACGAAGGGACGACGGTGGCGATGAACGCGCTGCACCGCAGCCTCGGAGTGCACCGGGTGCTCGAACCGGCCGGCGTGCTGCCCCAGGCGGCCGCCCGGCTGGACGCCGACCCACGGATCGGCCCCGACGAGGTCCGCATCACCGTGCACCGGCTCAACCTCGATGCCGCCTCCTACCGGCAGCTGGCCGAGGAACACGGCGGGGACGGCGACCGGGTGCGCGCCGCCGTCCTCGGGATCGTCGGGAGCCGGGGCAAGATGCACAACCCGGTCACCGGCTCGGGCGGGATGCTCATCGGCGTCGTCGACGAGGTGGGCGACGACTCCCCGCTGGGCCTGGAACCCGGCCAGCGGGTGGCCACCCTGGTCTCCCTCACGCTCACCCCGCTGCGGATCACCGACGGACTGGCGCAGTGGGACGGGCGCAGCGAGCAGGTGCCGGCCGCCGGGACGGCGGTCCTCTTCGCCCGCTCGATCGCCGCCGTCCTCCCCGACGACATTCCCCAGGAGGTGGCGCTGGCGGTGCTCGACGTCTGTGGCGCCCCGGCGGCCACCGAGCGGGTCGTGCACCGCTCGGGTCACCGACCCTCGGTCGCCGTCCTGGGTGCGGCCGGCAAGTCCGGCTGCCTGAGCCTGGCCGCCGCCCGGGACGCTCGCGCGGGCCGGCTGGTCGGCGTGGTCCGCGACGAGCGGGAGGCCACGGCGCTGCGGGCGGCGCGGCTGGCCGACGAGGTGGTCGTGGCCGACGCCACCGATCCGTTCGCCGTCGCCGCAGCGGTCGGCCAGCCGGTCGACGTCACCGTCGTGTGCGTCGACACCCCCGGCGCCGAGCACGGGGCGATCCTCGCGACGGCCGACGGCGGCACCGTGGTCTTCTTCTCCATGGCCACGTCCTTCTCGGCGGCGGCCCTGGGAGCTGAGGGGATGGCGGCGGACGTGACGATGCTCGTGGGCAACGGCTACACGCCGGGGCACGCAGCCCTGGCGATGGACCTCTACCGGCACTCGCCGGGTGTCCGGTCGCTGATCGAGCCGCGGGTCCGCGCCTCGTGAGCGGGCTGCTCATCCGGGACGTGACGGTCGGCGACCGGCCCGGCCGTGCCGTGCACGTCGTCGACGGGCGGATCGCCTGGCTGGGCGCCGCGGCCGACGCACCCACCGCAGCCCGGGTGCTGGACGGCGGGGGAGCGCTGCTGACCCCCGCGTTCGTCGACGCCCACGTGCACGCCACCGCCACCGGCTTGGCGCTGACCGGGCTGGACCTGCACGGCGCCGACAGCCTGCGGTCCGCACTGACCGGCGTCACCGCCCAGACCACCGCCGCCCCCACCGGCACGGTGCTCGGCACCGGCTGGGACGAGACGGCCTGGCCCGAGGGTCGCGGGCTCACCCGGCACGACCTGGACGCGGTGGTCGGGGAGCGGCCGGCCTACCTGGCCCGGGTCGACGTTCACTCGGCCACCGTCTCCACCGCCCTGCTGGACCGGGTGCCCGGCATCACCGAGCTGCCCGGGTACAGCCCCGACGGCCGGCTCCGGCTCGACGCCCACCATGCCGCCCGGCAAGCCGCCTACGGGTCGGTGCCGCCGGACCAGCGCCACAGCGCCCAGCGGGCCACCCTGGACGCCGCGGCCGCGCTGGGGATCGGCAGCGTGCACGAGATGGCCGGCCCGGAGGTGTCCAGCGCCGAGGACCTCGCCGGCCTGCTCGCGCTGGCCGCCGAGGCCCCCGGGCCGCGGGTGGTCGGGTACTGGGGCGAGCTGTCCGAGCGTGGCGGGCTGGACGTCGTCCGTGAGCTCCGGCTGGCCGGCGCCGGCGGTGACCTGTTCTGCGACGGCGCGTTCGGCTCGCACACCGCGGCGCTGAGCAGCCCCTACGCCGACCGGCCGGAGACCACCGGCGCGCTGCGCTTCGACACCGCGGCCCTCGTCGAGCACGTCCGCGCCTGCACCGTCGCCGGGCTGCAGGCCGGGTTCCACTGCATCGGGGACGCCGCCGTCGACCAGGTGTTGGCCGCGGTCGGCACGGTCGTCGCGGAGCTGGGCCGGGACGCCGTCCGGGCCTGCCGGCACCGCCTGGAGCACGTGGAGATGGTCGGCGACGCCGCGATCGACCAGCTGCGCCGGTGGGGGATGGTCGCCAGCGTCCAGCCCGCCTTCGACGCCGCCTGGGGCGGGCCGGCCGGCATGTACGCCGAGCGGCTGGGCGTCGAGCGGGCCGCCGGCTGCAACCCGCTGGCCGACCTCGTCGACGCCGGGGTGGCCGTGGCCATCGGCAGCGACGCCCCGGTCACCCCGCTGGACCCGTGGGGCGGGGTGCACGCGGCGGTCGACCACACCACCCCCGGCTCCGGCATGCGCCCGTTCGACGCCTTCGACGCGGCGACCCACGGCGGCTGGGTCGCCACCCGCGGCGAGCACCCGGAGGGGCCGCTGGCGGTCGGTGCGCCGGCGGACCTGGCGCTGTGGGCGACCGAGCTGACGCTCTCCGCCGTCCTCGCCGCCCGTGCCCGCCCCACCTGCCGCCAGCTGATCGTCGCCGGGGAACCGTGTTGACCCTCCGGGGTACACCGCAGCCGGCCCGGAGCCGCGTCGTCGTCCCCGGCAGGAGGCCTCCGGCTCCTGCACCGGAGCCGACCCGACACAGGGGAGTGCGATGAGCCGACTGCAACTGGACCAGGCGTTGGTGGCGCGGGCGCGGGAGCTCGCCGCCCGGGCGGCGGCGCCGGTGGTGGACCTGGCCGTGACCTACACGACCGTCTCGGTGGAACGGGCCACGCTGCGGCTGGCCGGGTTGACCGGCACCGACCCGGTGGACGGCGACGGCGAGGTGCCGTGGGTGAACCGCGTGGTGGACGCGGTCCGCGACCAGGTCGGGCTGGAGCACGGCGTCGCCCTGCCGGTCTGGCACGCGCTGGGCTCCGGCGGCACGCTGCAGGACCTCGCCGAGCAGGTCGGCGCCGGCACCGCCCGGTTCACCGTGCCCGAGGGCGCCGCCGCCGAGCGGGCCCGGGAGGCCAGCCGCGCCGCCGTCGGTGCCGGGATCGCCCGGATCGACACCAACCGGGCCCGCCGGGAGGAGCTGGTGGCCACGCACGGCGACCCACCCCGCCGACCGTGGATCTACCTGATCGTGGCCACCGGAGACATCCACGAGGACATCCCACAGGCGCAGGCCGCCGCCCGCGCCGGGGCCGACGTCATCGCCGTCATCCGCTCCACCGGGCAGTCGCTGCTGGACTACGTGCCCGAGGGCGCCACCCGCACCGGCTATGCCGGCACGTACGCCACCCAGGAGAACTTCCGGCTGATGCGGGCCGCGCTGGACGACGTCAGCGCCGAACTGGGCCGCTACGTCCGGCTGACCAACTACGCGTCCGGGCTGTGCATGCCGGAGATCGCCGTCCTGGCCGGGCTGGAGCGGCTGGACATGATGCTCAACGACGCGATGTACGGGATCCTCTTCCGCGACATCAACCCGCACCGGACCTTCGTCGACCAGCGGTTCAGCCGGATGGTGCACGCCCGCGCCGGGATCATCATCAACACCGGCGAGGACAACTACCTCACCACCGCCGACGCCGTCGACGAGGCGCACACCGTCACCGTCAGCCAGCTGCTGAACGAGCGGCTCGCACACGAGGCCGGGCTCGAGGACTGGCAGCTCGGCCTCGGTCACGCCTTCGAGATCGATCCGGCCGTCCCCGAGTCCTTCCGGCTGGAGCTGGCGCACGCGCTGCTGGCCCGCGGGCTGTTCCCGGACGCGCCGCTCAAGTGGATGCCGCCGACCAAGCACATGACGGGCGACGTCTTCCGCGGCTACCTGCTGGACGGGTTCTTCAACCTGGCCGGGGCGCTCACCGGCCAGGGCATCCTGCTGGTCGGGATGATGACCGAAGCGGTGGTCACCCCCTGGTTGAGCGACCGCGACCTGGCGCTGCGCAACGTCCGCTACGTGCTCGAGGCCGCCGGGAACCTGCACGAGGACTTCGCCCCGCAGCCGGGCGGGTTCATCGACCGCCGCGCCCACACCGTGCTCACCGAGGCGGTGGAGCTGCTGGAGCGGATCGCCGCACACCCGCAGGGCCTGATCCAGGCGATCGCCGACGGCACGTTCGGCATCACCAAGCGGTCCCCGGACGGCGGCAAGGGCCTGGACGGCGTCGTCCGCAAGGCCGCCGACCACTTCGACCCGGCCACCGAACTGCTCACCCGCGAGGTGTCCCGTGCCTGACGACCACCAGAATGGCCATTTTGGTGGTCCGGGGGCCGGGAGCGTCGTCCGGCCGTACGGGGACACCACCGGCGACGGGATGGTGCAGACGTCGTTCACGCTGCCCGTCCCGCCCGGGCCCAAGGCCGACGGCGCCGCGCTGCAGCTGGCGCAGAAGATGGGCATCGAGCCGGCGATGGTGGTGCACAGCGCCGGCATCGGATCCGGGGGTGGGGCGGCGGGCGACAGCGCCGCCTTCACCTTCTTCGTCGTCTACGGCAGCGTGCGACACCTGGTCGACCTGGATGCCGTGCACGTCGAGGAGCGCCCCTACCCGCTGCTCTCCCCGGGCGAGGTCAACGCCGCGGTGAAGACCCGGCTCCGGCGCAGCCTCGTCGTCCTGGGCGCGTGCATCGGCACCGACGCGCACACCGTGGGCATCGACGCGATCCTCAACCTCAAGGGCTTCGCGGGGGAGAAGGGCCTGGAGTACTACCGGGAGCTGCAGGTGGCCAACCTCGGCGCCCAGGTCAGCGTCCCGGAGCTGGTGCACGCCGCCCGCGCCCGGAAGGCCGACGCCGTCCTGGTCTCCCAGGTGGTCACCCAGCGGGACGCGCACCTGCGCAACACCCGCGAGCTGGCCGGGGCGTTCCGTGAGGCGATGGGGGAGTCCCGGCCACTGCTGGTCGTCGGCGGCCCCCGCTTCGACCCGGCGATGGCCGCCGACCTGGGCGTCGACAAGGTCTTCGGCCGGGGGACGACGCCCGGTGAGGTCGCCAGCTACCTGGTGCACGCACTCGTCCCCGAGGAGACCGCATGACCGACCCGCGGCCGACCGACCCCCGCCTGGGGCTGGTCGTCACCCACCGCCGCTACGTGCCCCACGCACACGCCCACTACGGCGGCTCGCTCGTCGACGGGGCCTACACGCTCGGCCTGTTCGGCGACGTCGCGACCGAGGTGGCGATCCGCACCGACGGCGACGAGGGGCTGCTCGCCGGCTACTCGGAGGTCTCCTTCCTCGCCGCAGTGCAGGCCGGCGACGTCCTGGAGGCGTCCTGCGAGGTGGTGCGGGTCGGCCGCCGCAGCCGGGAGCTGCGCTGCTGGGCCGACGTGGTCGCCCGTGCCGACCCCTCCCGCGGCGCCTCGGCCGCCCAGGTGCTCGACCCGCCGCTGCGGGTGGTGGAGGCGGTGGCGACGCTCGTCGTCCCCGGCAGCCCCGCCTGACCCCGCCGGGACATCTGCACGCCACCCGGTGTTCCACTGCGGTGACGCTCCGAACCACTGGTCCCGAGGGGTTCCCCGACGTCGGGTCGGTGCCTAGGGTCGGGGTCGCCCCATCCCGGGAGACCGGGGTGTGCTTCCCCCTCGGCACAGTCGCGCGCTCGTCCCTCGGTGACGCAGTCCGGTGACGCACCTCGCGTCGCCGGCTGCGTGTCCCCACCAGGCCGAGGGGGAGCCGCGGACCCGAGGGTGCACGTCCCACTCCCGACGTCCGCTCCGGCGGGGCCCCGCGTCACCAGACAACGGAGCAGCGGCCGCAGCCAGCGGCCGGTGTCCCGGCCCGAAGGCGCGGGGTGCCCCGGGGACGGACGCCGAGCGGGGCGAGCTGCGGCGGTCGCCCCGCCGGGAGTGGGATGCTGGACGTGGTCGTGGCGTCCGTGCCACGACCGGGTCCGCGCGGCACGCCGGGTCCGAGGCGTCCCGGGTTCGACCCGGGCCAGCGCGAAGGCGGCGGTGCCGGCAGTGGTGGCGACCGGCACGGTGGAGTCAGCCACCTCGAACACCCCGGCGGAGCCCCCGGCCCCCCGTCGCCGATGGCCCTGGCGCACCGGCGTGGCAGCAGCCGGTGGCCTGGCGCTGTACCTCGCCTTCCCCGGGCACGACCTGTACTGGCTGGCCGTGCTCGGGCCGGCCGCCCTCGCCCTCGCCGTCCGCGGCGAACGGGCGCGCAGCGGGGCGTGGCTGGGGCTGGTGCTCGGCCTGGTCTTCCTGGTGCCCCTGCTGTCTTGGACCGGCATCTACGTCGGCGCCTTCCCCTGGCTGGTGCTGGCGGTGTTCGAGGCGCTGTACTTCGCGCTCCTCGGCGGCGCCCTGGCCGCCACCTCCCGGTTGCCCGCCTGGCCGCTGTGGGCAGCCGCGCTGTGGGTGGGCGCCGAGGCACTGCGCGGCCGGCAGCCGCTGGGCGGGTTCCCGTGGGGACGGCTCGGGTTCAGCCAGGCCGACGGGCCGTTCACGGCGCTGGCGGCCTACGGCGGTGTCCCGCTGGTGAGCTTCGCGGTCGCCCTGACCGGCACGCTGCTGGCCGCGGGCCTGGTCGGCCTGCACCGGGCCACGCGCCGGCCCGGCGAGCGGCGAGCCGGACGGCGTGGAGCGGCCCTGGCGCTCGTCGGTGCGCTCGCCGTCCCCCTGGTCGCGGTGCTGGCCGAGCTGCCGCTGGCGGGGTCGTCGCTGACCGCGGGCGGGCCCGACCGCACGGTGGCGGTCATCCAGGGCAACGTGCCGCGGGCCGGGCTGGACTTCAACGCCCAGCGGCGGGCGGTGCTGGACAACCACGCGGACCAGACGCTCGAGCTGGCCGCAGCCGTCGCGCGCGGTGAGGCCGCGCAGCCCGACCTGGTCATCTGGCCGGAGAACAGCTCCGACATCGACCCGTACACCAACGCCGACGCCGCCCGGGTCATCACCCGCGCGGCGGTCGCCATCGACGCGCCGATCCTGGTGGGCGCGGTGGTGCAGCTGCCGGGGGAGTACGTGGCGAACACGGCCATCGTCTGGGACCCGGTGACCGGGCCGGGGGACACCTACGTCAAGCGGCACCCCGTGCCGCTGGCGGAGTACGTGCCGGCCCGGCCGTTCTTCCGGTTCTTCAGCCCGCTCGTGGACCGGGTCACCGACTTCGTGCACGGCACCGAGGTCGGCATCCTGGACGTCGGCGGGGCGCGGGTCGGCGACGTCATCTGCTTCGAGGTCGCCTACGACGGGCTGGTCTCCGACGTCGTCGACGCCGGCGCCGGGATGCTGGTCGTGCAGACCAACAACGCGACCTTCGGCTACACCGACGAGAGCGCGCAGCAGCTGGCGATGAGCCGGCTTCGGGCCGTCGAGTACGGCCGCACGGTCGTGGTCGCGGCGACCAGCGGGATCAGCGCCGTCGTCGCCCCGGACGGCTCCCTCGTGCAGCGCTCCGAGCTGTTCACCGCCGACACCTTCGTCGAGGAGATCGCCCAGCGGGACTCCTCGACCGTCGCCGAACGGCTGGGCGCGGCCCCGGAGTGGGTGCTGACGGCGCTGGGCGCGGGCGCCGTCCTGGCGGTGGCCTTCCCGGCCCTGGCCCGGCGCCGGGCCGAGCGCGGCCGGTGACCGGCCCGGCGGCCCCCGGGCCGGTGCTCGTGGTGGTCCCGACCTACGAGGAGGTCGGGAACCTGGCGGCGGTCCTGGACCGGCTGCACGCGGCGGTGCCGACCGCGCACGCCCTCGTCGTCGACGACGCCTCGCTCGACGGCACCGGCGAGCTGGCCGACGCCCGGGCCGCGGCCGACGAGCGGGTGCACGTGCTGCACCGCACCGCCAAGGCGGGACTGGGCCCGGCCTACGTCGCCGGCTTCCGCTGGGCCGAGCAGCACGGCTACGGCGTGGTGGTCGAGATGGACGCCGACGGCTCGCACCCGCCCGAGCGGCTCCCGGCGCTGCTGGCCGCCCTCGCCGACGCCGACCTGGTGCTGGGGTCCCGGTACGTGCCCGGGGGAGAGGTGCTCGACTGGCCGCCGCACCGGCTGGCGCTGTCCCGGCTGGGCAACCTCTACACCCGGTGGGCGCTGCGGCTGCCGCTGGCCGACGCGACCGGCGGGTTCCGGGCGGCCCGGATGGAGCTGGTCCGCCGGTTGCCCTTCGACACGGTCGCCAGTCAGGGCTACTGCTTCCAGGTCGACTGGGCCTGGCGGGCGGTCCGGGCCGGTGCCCGGGTGGTCGAGGTGCCGATCGCCTTCAGCGAACGCACCGTCGGGCGGAGCAAGATGAGCGGTTCGATCGTTGGAGAAGCACTGGTACGGGTGACCTGGTGGGGCATCCTGGACCGGCTGGCCGATCGGCTGCCGGGCCGGGTGACCCGGCCCGTGCCAGCACGAGCCCGGGACGGGCGGCGGCCCAGGGTCCTCCGGTAGGGAGGACCCACCGCCCCGCGGGCGGAGGGAGAACGCATGGCCACCAGCCACACCGCCCCACGACGCAGGTCGTCGGGGCTGCGGACGGCGATCGGGCTGGGCGCCCTGGCCGAGGTCGTCGTCTACGTCCTGGTCGCCTCCTGGATCGGGCTGGGCTGGACGATCCTCGCCACCCTGGCCACCAGCGCGCTGGGCTGGGCGCTGCTGGCCCGGCAGGGCACCAAGGCCCTGGGGGAGCTGCGGCTGCGCGCCGAGGAGCACCGGGCCCCCGGTCGGGCCCTCGGCGACGCCGGCCTGGTCGCCCTGGGCGGGCTGCTGATGGTGCTGCCCGGCTTCCTGGGTGACCTGCTGGGCCTGCTGTGCCTGCTGCCGGCCACCCGTGCCCTGCCCCGCGCGCTGATCACCCGCGGCCTGCTGCGGCGACTGCCGGACCGGCTGCGCGGCCCGGTGTACGTGCGCTCGACCCGCACCGAGCCGGTCGCCGGCCCCGACCAGCCGTTCCGCGCCGGGCCGGCCAGCCGCGTGATCGAGGGCGAGGTCGCCCCGGAGCGCACGGACCCCTGACCCCCCGCCCCCGGACACAGCACGGCCCCGGTGGGGACTCCCACCGGGGCCGTGCCGTGCTCAGCTCAGCGTGAGCTCAGTCGAAGACGCTCAGGACGCGCGGGTCCGGCGACCACGGAGCACCTCGAGCCGCTCGGCGAGGACCTCCTCCAGGTCGTCGACCGAACGACGCTCCAGGAGCATGTCCCAGTGCGTACGCGGCGGCTTGACCTTCTTGGGAGCCGGCTCCGCGCCGCCGACCAGCTTGGCGGCCGAACCGTCGTACTTGCACTCCCAGGTGTCGGGGAGCTCGGCGTCATCGGCGAAGGGCACCGTGACGAGGTGCCCCTGGGCACACCGGTACTCGGCGTACTGCCGCTCGATGGGCGCGGTGTTGCGCTCGGTCTCATAGCTCACGCTGCCCAGTCGGCTTCCGCGTAGCGAACGCTCGCCCATGGCACACCGTCCTCTCGTGCTGATGTCGGTCAGATCTGGACTGCCCGGGCAGCCGCATGCTCACGCATCCGGTGCGGGGTGTCGCAGGGGTCAACGACAGATGAAGGAAAGAGATTCCGTGTCGTCAGTCGTACATCATCGCACGGGGTGATGTCTCAGCGCTCAACCACCTCGACGGGTGAGCACCGGACCGGCTCAGCGCAGGGCCAGTTGCCCCGCCACGGTCGGCGTCGGGCCCAGCTGACCGCGGTAGTAGTGCCGCCGGCACAACACCTGGTAGCGGACGGCGGCGTCCCCGCCGGACGCGACCTCGGGGACGTCCGCCGGCGGCTGCGACGCCGGAGCGGTGTCGGCGACCACCACGGTGGCCCCCTCGCGCACCACGGCGCCACCGACCACCCGGGCGTTGAGCAGGCCGGGCAGGCCGCACCAGCAGAGCACCTCGACCTGCACCCGCTGCACGTCGTCGGCCAGCTCGAACAGCCGCTGGGTGCCCGGGAACAGCCGGGTGCGGAAGTCGGTGGTCAGCCCGAACGCGTAGACGTCGACGTGGGACTCGTCGACCAGCTCGGCCAGCTGCTCGGCCTGCGCGCCGGTGAGGAACTGCGCCTCGTCGACGATCAGGTAGTCGACCCGCTGCCCGGCGGCCCAGCGGTCGCGCACCAGCAGCCGGACGTCGGTGTCGGCGTGCAGCTCGATCGCCGCCCGCTGCAGCCCGACCCGGGAGCTGATCTGCGGGGTGCCGGAGCGGTCGCCCTGGGTCAGCAGCAGCCCGTGCCGGCCCTGCCGGCTCTGGTTGTGGTCGACCTGGAGGGCGAGGGTGGACTTCCCGCAGTCCATCGGTCCGTGGAAGAAGACCAGATGGGCGGGCGCCGGGTGCCGACGCCGGTCGCCGGCGGCCGGGACGACGTCCAGCGAGGCGTCGAGGGCGGCGAGCTGACCGGCGGGGGGAGTGGGGGTCACAGACGCTCCGGAGGGGTGTTGCCGGCTTCGACGACCGCGCGGCGCATGTCCAGCCGGGCCAGCAGCCAGCCGCCGGCGACGAAGAAGAAGACGAGGCTGAAGATCGCGTACCGGTAGGACTCGGTGAGCTGGTAGGTCAGGGCGAACAGGAACGGGCCGAGCCAGCTGGTCCCACGGTCGCTGATCTCGTAGAAGCCGAAGTACTCGGCCTCCTTGCCCGGCGGGATGAGCTGGCTGAACAGCGAGCGGGACAACGCCTGGGTGCCACCGAGCACGAAGCCGATGCAGACGGCGAGCAGGTAGAACTGGACGACGGCGCCCGACTGCACGAAGTACGCCGCCACCAGGACGCCGACCCACAGCACCAGGCTGCCCAGCACCGTGCGCTTGGCACCGATCACCATGGCGATCCGGCCCATCCCGATCGCCCCGAAGAAGGCCACCACCTGCACCAGCAGGATCGCCGAGATCAGCGTCGACTGGTCGAGGTCGAGCTCCTCGGCGCCGTACTGCGCCGACACCCCGATGATCGTCTGCACGCCGTCGTTGAACAGCAGGTAGGCGCCGAGGAACCACAGGGTGAGCCGGTACCGCCGCAGGTCGCGCAGCGTCGCGGCGAGCTGCCGGAAGCCACCGGAGAGCGCCCCCTGCCCGGGTGGCACCGCCACGGCGGACTCGCGCGGCTGCCGGTTGCGCAGCAGCGAGACGCTGACCACGGTGAACCCGGCCCACCAGATCCCGGCCGAGGCCAGGCAGATCCGCACCGCCTCGCCCTCGGTCAGGCCCAGCGTCTCGTACTGGGAGAACAGCGCCAGGTTGCCGGCCAGCAGCAGCGCCCCGCCCAGGTAGCCGCAGGCCCAGCCGCGACTGGAGACGGCGTCCCGCTCGTCCGGCCCGGCGAGGTCCGGCAGCCAGGAGTAGTAGACGACGGTCGCCGCGCCGAAGGAGAGGTTGGCCGCGATGAACAGCGCAGCGCCCAGGAGGTAGCGCTCACCGGCGACGAAGAACAGCGACATGGTGCACAGCGAGCCGAGGGCGGCGAAGGTGGCCAGCAGCTGGCGCTTGGCGCCGCTGCGGTCGGCGATGGCCCCGGTGATCGGCAGCACGAGCACCTGCAGCACGACCGACAGCGACAGCACGTACCCGAACCAGCTGCCCGGCGGGACGCTGATGCCCAGCGGGTGGATCCGGCCCTCGGCGTCGGCGGCCGCCTCGGCGATCGAGGTGAGGTAGGGCGCGAGGAAGACGGTCGTCACCGAGGTGTTGAAGACCGACATCGCCCAGTCGTAGGAGTACCAACCGGCGCGCTCGCGGCGCAGCGCCTGGTCCGGCGGCGGTGCGGGGTCGACCTGCGGCGCGGCGCTCACCGGCGCAGGGTGCCAGGCGCGGGGACGGCGGTCCAGCACCGGCCCGACTGCCGGTGCGTGCCGTGCCCGACCGGTCGGTGCGCAGCCGCCTGGCGGACGACGCTCACGCGCCGGTCCACTGCCCCCGGGACACCAGCAGGTCGCGGAGCATGGCCGGCCGGTCGGTCATCACGCCGTCGACGCCCAGGTCGAGCATCTCGGTGGCCTCCGCCTCGCTGTCGACCGTCCAGACGTGGACCTGCAGGCTCCGGGCGTGTGCCGCGGCGATGAACCGCTCGTCGACCAGCGGGCGGCCCCCCAGGGCCAGCGGCACCTGCGCGCACCCGGCCTGGATCCGGACCAACCCCGCAGCGCGCGGCGAGTAGGAGGACAGCCGGAGCGCGGCGACGCCCTTGGGCCCCAGGGAGGTGCAGACGTCCGGGCCGAAGAGGCGTCGCGCCGCGGCGATGCGGGCGTCGGAGAAGGAACCGAGGCAGATCCGGTCCTCGACCTTCAGCCGCCGGACGCTGTGCACCAGCGGCGCCAGCACGCCGGCGGCCTTGATGTCGAGGTTGAACCGGACGTCGGGCCAGGCACCCATCAGGTCCTCCAGCCGCATGATCGGCTCACGGCCACCGATCAGCGCCGTGCGCATCTCCCGCCAGGGCAGGCTGTCGACCCGGCCGGTGCGGTCGGTGACCCGGTCCAGCGTGGGGTCGTGGAAGACCACGAGCTCGCCGTCGTAGGTGACCCGGACGTCGGTCTCGATGTACCGGTAGCCCAGCTCCACGCACGCCTCGAAGGCCGGCTGGGTGTTCTCCAGGTGCTCGATCGCCCCACCGCGGTGGGCCATCGCCACCGGGGTCGGGCCGTCGAGGAAGGCGTAACGCGAGCCCGGCACGCCCCCACGCTAGTGCGGTGGTCCGCAGCGTCTCGGAGGTGGTCCAGGTGACGACGCGCCCACCCGCCGGGAGCGGCCTCGGGCGTGTCCGCGGCGGACGGGCGGGCCGGGCGTCTACCGTCCCAGCCGTGACGGTAGAGCAGGGCGTCGAGGCCCGTCTGGTCCCTCGGACGCGGCGTCCCGAGGGCGAAGAGCGACGGTGCGGCTGGTGCCGCAACGTCCTTCCGGCGCAGGAGTCGGTCGGCCGGCCCCGGCTCTACTGCGGCCAGGCGTGCCGGCAGCGGGCGTACGAGCAGCGGTCGGCGACGGCGAAGGCCGGACTGTCCGCGGACGTCGTCCTGGTGACCCGGGCAGAGCTGGACGGCCTTCAGGACCGGCTGTACCAACTGCGCTGCGCCATCGAGGACGTCCAGACGCTGCTCACCGAGAAGCCCACCAAGGCCGAGCTCGAGCGTTCCCTGGCCGACCTGGTCCACTCCACCGGACGACTGGATCGTCTCTGGCTCAACGGCAAGGCGGCCGGCTGAGCCGTCCGGCGTTCGACCGCGGAGCTGCGCCCAGATCCGTCACAGTGACGGATCTGGGCCCAGCCCGGTTGTCGGCAGGGGAGTGGTCCGGTGGTCGATCAGCTGCCGTCCTCGACGCCGCCGCCCACGTCACCCTCGCCGTCGGAGTTGTCCGGGAGGTTGCCCTGGTCTTCACCGCCCGGATTGCTGCCGCCGGTGTTGTCGCTGTCGTCAGTGGTGCCGTCGTTTCGGTCGAGGCCGGCCGGGTCGCCACAGGCGGTCAGCGCCGGACCGCCGACAAGAGCCAGCGAGACGAACAATGCAGCCACTGGGCGTCGGATGTTCATGGACCGACCCTACGAACAGACGGCCGCCGCCGCCGCCTGGAACCAGTCAGCATGGTCTTTTCGTCAGTGTGACGTATCAAGGCCGACCCAGCGGTCCAGGAGGAGCCGGCCACAGGGAGCGTCTGGTGGCCGTGGCCGTGGCCGTGGCCGTGACCGGCCGGCGGCGGTCGATCGTCGCTCCAAGATCACCCGGGCCGTCCAGGATCGCTGGTCGGTCCACGGAGCTGGATGATCAACATCAGGGCGATCACCACCGCGGCCGCGTCGGAGCAGCACGCCGAGTGGTCTTGGTATGAACAGCCCGCAGCTCACTGTGGACGGCGTGCGCCTGCGACAAAGGGCCTCGGGGGACTCACCGCAGGCGTCGCCTCGAGGACGCCGCAAGACGGTCGTGCCGGCCAGTTCACCGCCCCGACCAGCGATGACACATCCGCCGATAATCGACATTATGTCAAGTAGTGGAGATGGCAGACCCCGACCGGTCTCTTCACGCGCCCGTGGTCACCGACCGGGTCCACTGCGCCGGGCCTCGGCCCATGAAGGCGACCAGGCGCTCGACAGGTGACTCGTCCGGTCCGGAGGTCACCCGGGCGGCGAACGACGTCCCGCGGGCCGAGTCGTCGAGCAGCCCACCGGCCAGGGCCAGGACGTCCCCAGCGAGGTCTGCCGGCATCTGGTGTGCCCGGCCTCGTGCGGCGGCGACGTCCCAGCCGTGGACGGTGAACTCGATCGCGGCACCGTGGGCCGCCTCGGCCGCCCACGGTGCCGGGTGTCCGTAGCTCCCCTGCTCACCGGCTGCCTGCAACTGGTCGAGCAACTGCTGGACCCGCCGCTGGGCGCCGGCCACCGGGTCGTCGGCGGGCCGCGCCGGCGACTCGGGCATGGTCAGCCGACCGGTGTCGAGCAGGCCGGCGAGAGCATCGGCGACGTCCGCCAGGTGCGCCACGACGGACCGGACGTCCCAGTCGGCGCAGGGCGTCGGCCGGTCCAGGTCGCCGATGGTCAGCGCCCCGACCTCGTCCAGGGCGTAGCGACCGGCTCTGGCCGCCAGCGCGACGTCCGCTCCGAGTGGGCTCTGGCTCAGCTCGGTCACGACGTCGCTCAGGCGTCCGCGTGTGCACGAGCGCCGCGCACCGGCGTCATCTGCCACGGCTCGGCCGGCAGCACCTCGCCCGTCTCCAGGAGCGACTTGAGGTTCGCCAGCACGGCGGGCCACCCGTGCGAGACACCGTCGTGGCTGGCCTGGTCCGCGAGGCGCTCGTGGGTGACGGTGAGCCGGACGATGCCCTCGTGCGGTTCGACCGCGAAGGTCACGACCGACGGCTCCCCCACCGGGTCCTCGTCGCCGTCCGCCGCCGGCTCCTGGAACGTGATGACCAGGCGGGTCGGGGGCACCGACTCGAGCACCCGCCCGGCGACGTCCACCTTCTCCGACCCGTCGGTGCGTCGGTGCTCCCAGGTCGACCCGGTCTGCCAGTCGGACACGTTGGCGTGCCCCCAGTACCGGGCGGTCAGGTCGGCGTCGGTCAACGCGCGCCACACCTGCTCGGCGCTCGCGCGGACGTAGGTGACGTAGACGTAGTCGGGAACTCCGGACGTGCTCGTGCTGGTGGCCATGGCCTGCTCCTCTGCCTGCTGCGTGATCGCGCTGATGGCGGAAAGCCGGGGCCGGTCGAACGCCGAGATCCAACGCTCCTGGACCTGGTGGATCGGCACCGGGTTGAGGTGGTGCAGCCGTTCCCGACCCCGCCGGACGACGGTGACGAGGTTGGCTCGCTGCAGGACGTCGAGGTGCTGGGTCGCCGACTGCCGGGCCATGCCCAGGTGCGCACAGAGCTCACCGAGGGTCTGGCCGTTCCGTTCCCGCAGCCGGTCGAGCAACAGCCGCCGAGTCGGGTCGGCGAGCGCCTTGAAGACGGCGTCCATCCCGCTCGCCTCGGCGTCCATGAACAGGATCATGCAGGTGAACACCTGCATGTGTCAACGGGTCGCGGCAGCGGTCGTTCCCCACTCGGTCACCCGGAGAAGGTCACGTCCCGCGTCTCCACCACCCCGGCCGTGCGACCGGGCGCCGCCTGGAACTGCCAGTAGAGGTTCGTGTGCGCGATGACCTGCTCCGCGGGCGGCGCGCCCCAGGCGCTCTTGTCGCCGGCGGTGTGGGCATCGCCGACGAGGGTGACGTCGTAGCCCCGGGTGAAGGCCCCGTGGATCGTCGACCGGATGCAGGCATCGGACTCTGCCCCCGCCACGACCAGGCGGCCCACGCGGAGGTCGGCCAGCACGTCCTCGAGGTCGGTGCCCTCGAACGAGTCGCCGTAGGACTTGTGCACCAACGGCTCGGACTGCGCCCGCACCAGCTCGGGGACGTACTGCCACTCGTCACTCCCCCGCACCAGCTCCTCGTCGGAGTGCTGCACCCAGACGACCGGCACCCCGTCGCCGCGCGCCTTCTCGACCAGGGCGTCGATGTTGCCGACGACCTCCTCCCGGCGGGGCGCCTCGGCCACCACGCCCTGCTGGACGTCGATGACGATGAGTGCGGTGTGCGGTCGGTCGGGCAGCGTGCTCATGGCGGTCTCCCCTGCTGGTCAGCGGCTCGTGCGACAGCGGGAACGCTAGACCGGACCACCGACACGAGGACCCGGTCCGACACCGACCGGCGGCAGGGCCACCCCTCCCCTGCTGGAGCTGGTCCTTCCCTTGTTCGGTAATGCGCCGTTGTTGGGGATAACGGTCGAACGAATGGATCGAGGGGTTTGCGGCGAGAGGCTGGTCGGTAGGGGGCGCAGGGCGCCTCCCGCGTGCCACCCGCGGCTGACCCGCGGACCGACCCACTCGAGAGGAACCACCCGTGCCGAGCAGGATCGAGGACTACGGACTGATCGGGGACCTGCAGACCGCTGCGCTGGTCGGCAAGGACGGCTCGATCGACTGGCTGTGCCTGCCGTCCTTCGACTCCGCTGCCTGCTTCGCCGCGCTGCTGGGCGACGAGCGCAACGGCCGGTGGCAGCTCGCGCCGGCTGGAGCGGGCACCTGCACCAGTCGGCGGTACCGGGGTGACTCACTGGTGCTGGAGACCGAGTGGGAGACCCCGACCGGGACGGTACGCGTCATCGACTTCATGCCGCCGCGGGGCGAGAGCCCCGATGTCGTCCGCATCGTCGAGGGCGTGTCCGGCCGGGTGCCGATGCGACTGGACCTGGTGCTCCGCTTCGACTACGGCCACCTGGTGCCCTGGGTGCGTTCGGTGGACGGCGACCTGGTCGCCGTCGCCGGCCCGGACGCCGTCTCCCTCGCCACGCCGGTCCAGCTGCACGGGCAGGACCACACCACCGCAGCCGAGTTCGAGGTCGCTGCCGGTGAGCGGGTCCCGTTCGTGCTCACCCACCACGCCTCGCACCTGCCGCGGCCCGAGGCGGTCGACGCCGAGGAGGCGCTGACGAGCACCGAGGCGTTCTGGGCCGAGTGGATCGGCCAGTGCAGCTACGACGGGGAGTGGGGACCGGCGGTCCGTCGCTCGCTGATCACCCTCAAGGCGCTGACCTACCGGCCCACCGGCGGGATCGTCGCCGCCGCGACCACCTCCCTGCCCGAGGAGCTCGGCGGCAGCCGCAACTGGGACTACCGCTACTGCTGGCTGCGCGACGCGGCGTTCACCCTGCAGGCGCTGCTCGGCACGGGCTACCTCGAGGAGGCGCGGGCCTGGCGGGAGTGGCTGCTCCGCGCCGTCGCCGGTGACCCCGCCGACCTGCGGATCATGTACGCGCTGGACGGGTCCCGGCGGATCCCGGAGTACGAGCTGCCGTGGCTGCCCGGGTACGAGGGCTCGGCCCCGGTGCGGGTGGGCAACGCCGCCGCCGGGCAGTTCCAGCTCGACGTCTGGGGTGAGCTGCTCGACGGGCTCCACCTGGCCCGCGAGTCCGGGCTCTCCCCACTGGAGGACGCCTGGGCGGTCCAGAAGGAGCTGGTGGCCTTCCTGGAGGGGGTGTGGGACACGCCGGACAGCAGCCTGTGGGAGGTCCGGGGCGAGCCGCGCCACTTCGTGCACTCCAAGGTGCTGGCCTGGGCCGGCGTCAACGGCGCGATCGAGGCCGTGGAGCGGCACGGGCTGGACGGGCCGGTCGAGCGCTGGCGGGACCTGCGTCAGCGGATCCACGACGACGTCTGCGCCCGGGGCTATGACGCCGAGCGCCGGACGTTCACCCAGTTCTACGGTTCCGAGGGCCTGGACGCGGCCCTGCTGCTCATCCCCCAGGTCGGCTTCCTGCCCTGGGACGACGAGCGGGTCGTGGGCACGGTGGAGGCGGTGCAGCGCGAGCTCACCTCCGACGGCTTCCTGCTCCGCTACCACACCCACGCCGACGGCCGGGTCGACGGACTGCCGGGTGAGGAGGCGCCGTTCCTGCTGTGCAGTTTCTGGCTCGCCGACGCGCTCAACGGCATCGGCCGCACGACCGAGGCACGGGAGCTGTTCGAGCGACTGCTGGGCCTGGGCAACGACCTCGGGCTGATGAGCGAGGAGTACGACCCGCGGACCGGCCGGCACCTGGGCAACACCCCGCAGGCCTTCAGCCACGTCGGCCTGGTCAACACCGCCCGGCACCTCAGCGGGGCGCTGCGGGTCCCCGGCGAGCACGCCTGAACCGGTCGGCGGCGGGACGACGCCCGCCGCCGACCGTCAGGTCAGGCGACCTCGGTCCGCAGGATGCGCAGCCAGCCGAGCAGCATCGGCAACGCCACCCACAGCCCCACCGAGGTGCCGAACTGCAGCCACCCCTGCGGATCCACTCCGTCCTCGAACAGCGGCATCGAGGTGGTCGACAGGTCCAGCCAGTCGCGCACCCAGTCCAGCGCCGCCACCAGGCTGACCAGGATGGTGAAGACCGTCGGCAGCACGAAGTACAGGACGATCGCCAGCGGCGAGCTGAGCAGCAGCATGCCGAACGCGACACCGGCCAGCACGGTCACCACCTGGACGACGAGCACCTGGCCCACCAGCGCGGCGCTGAGGCTCCAGTCCCTCTCCGCGTCGGAGAAGACCGGGGTCAGCACGGTCGCGAGCACGGAGGCCAGCGCCGCGACGACGACCCCGAGCACCGCCAGCAGCGTGGCCGCGAACACCTTGGCGACGAGCACCCGGGAGCGGCGCGGCACCAGCGTGAACGTCGTCATGGCGGTGCGCTGCGACCACTCGCTCGTCACCAGCAGGATGCCGAGCACCGGTAGCAGGATGCTGATCGGCAGCTGGGTGAAGCCGAAGTGGTCGGTGAACGTCTTGGGCACGTCCTCGACGAACAGCGAGAGCGCCACCACCGCGAGCACAGCCAGGCCGATGACGATCAGCAGCCACCGCCCGGCGCGGGTGTCGTAGGACTTGCGCAGCTCCACCCGCACCAGCTGGAGCAGGGACGGCGCCGGGTGGTCCGCCAGCGTGAGCGGCTGTTCCGGTGTGAGGGTCGCGGTGCTCATGCCTGCACCTCCTGGACCTCGTGCGAGGAACCGGTGAGGGAGCGGAAGAGGTCCTCCAGCCCCGCTCCCCCGGCGGCCCGCAGCTCGGTGAGCACGACGCCCGCCGCGGCCACCGCCTGACCGACGGCGAGGGCCTCGGCGTCGGCCACGAGGGCGTCGTCCGGTCCGGCTGAGACGCCGATGCCGGCCACCTCCAGCGCCTTGGCCAGCAGGGCCCGGTCCGGACCGCGCACCAAGGTGCCGCCGGTGCCGGCCAGCAGCTCGGACTTGCTGCCCTGCGCGACGATCCGCCCGCCGGAGATGACCACCAGCTGGTCGGCGACCGCCTCCACCTCGTGCAGCAGGTGGGAGGAGAGGAGCACGGTGCCGCCGCGGTCGGCGAAGTCGCGCAGCAGCCCGCGCATCCAGAAGATGCCCTCCGGGTCCAGCCCGTTCGCCGGCTCATCGAGCACCAGCACCTGCGGGTCGCCGAGCAGCGCGGTCGCCAGGCCCAGCCGCTGCCGCATCCCGAGGGAGTACTGGCCGACGCGCTTGCCGGCCGGCCGCCCGGCCAGGCCCACCCGCGCCAGCGCCTCGTCCACCCGGCGACGGTCGACGCCGAGGACCCGGGAGGCCAGGGTGAGCACCTCCCGCCCGGTGCGCCCACCGTGCTGGGCACCGGCGTCGAGCAGCACGCCCACCGAGCGACCGGCGTTGGGCAGGTCGCGGTACCGGCGCCCGCCGACGGTCGCGGTGCCGCTGGTCGGCTCGGCCAACCCGACCAGTGCGCGCATCGTCGTGGACTTGCCGGCACCGTTGGGGCCGAGGAAGCCGGTGACGGTGCCCGGCGGACAGGAGAAGGAGACGTCGGCGACGGCGAGCTGCCCGCCGTACGCCTTCGTCAGGTGTTCGATCGTGATCATGGTGCAGACCCTGCTCCGTCCGACCGGCTCCGCGCATCGGCCAGAAGTAGGTGATCACCCGCTCCCCCCGGCTGCCGACGCCGCAGACGTAGACCTTGGTCTGTTCCGGCGACCGACGGGCGTCCGTAGCCTCCTCCTGTGAGCGTGGCGACGGGACCGGGGTCCGCCCCCGGCGTGGAACACCCCTCGCTGGTGCCGGCCCAGCTCCTGGGCGACCCGGGTGCTGTGCCCGAGCGGAGCCCGGACACCACGTCCGGCACGGGCCGACGCCGCCGGGTCCGCCGCTCGGTCCGCGACTGGGCGGTCGACGTCGCGGCGTTCCTCTTCGCGATCGCCTTCGGCATGGTCGTCGTGGGCATCACCCTGAGCGAACCGGGCCCGCACCCGGATGCGCTGATCGCTGCCGACGTCCTGGCCGGGTCCATCGGTTGCCTGCTGTTGTGGTGGCGGCGCCGGTGGCCGGTCGGCGTGGCCGTGGTGCTGGCGCTGATCGGCAGCTTCTCCGACATGAGCGGTGCGGCGGTGCTGATCGCGCTGTTCACCGTCGCGGTGCACCGCCGGCTCCCCCCGGTGCTGGCCGTGACGGGGCTCAACCTCGCATCGGTCGTCACCTACAGCCTGCTGCGCCCGACCGAGGACATGCCGTGGCCGCTGTTCCTCGGCTTCGGCGTCGTGCTCACCGCCGCCGTCGTGGCCTCGGGCCTGTTCGTCCGTGCCCGCCGTCAGCTGGTGGTGTCGTTGCGGGAACGGGCGGTGCGGGCCGAGGACGAGCAGCAGCTGCGGGTCGAACAGGCCCGGCACCTCGAGCGCACCCGGATCGCCCGGGAGATGCACGACGTGCTGGCCCACCGGCTGTCCCTGCTGAGCATGCACGCCGGGGCGCTGGAGTTCCGCCCCGACGCCCCCGCGGCCGAGGTGGCCCGGGCCGCCGGCGTGGTCCGGGCCAGTGCCCGCCAGGCGCTGGAGGACCTCCGGGAGGTGATCGGGGTGCTCCGCGACGGTGGGGACGGCGACCCGAGCACCCGCCCGCAGCCGAGGCTGGCCGACCTGCCCGCGCTGATCGAGGAGTGCCGGCGGGCCGGGGTCCGGGTGCGGGCGGAGTACCGGGTGCCCGAGCTCGGCTCGGCCCCGGCAGCCACTGGGCGCAACGCCTACCGCGTCGTCCAGGAGGGCCTGACCAACGTGCGCAAGCACGCGCCGGGCACGGTGGCCGCCGTCGTCGTGGCCGGGGGCCCGGGCAGGGGCCTCACCGTGGAGGTGCGCAACCCGCCGCCGGCCGGCGGGGAGCACTCCGCGCCGCTGCCCAGCGCCGGCACCGGCCTGGTGGGTCTGCTGGAGCGGGTCAGCCTGGGCGGCGGGCACCTGGAGCACGGCTGGACGTCCGACGGGGAGTTCCGGCTGCGCGCCGAGCTGCCCTGGCCGGGGACGGCGTGAGGGAACCGGTCCGGGTCCTCGTCGTGGACGACGACCCGCTGGTGCGCGCGGCGCTGGCGATGGTGCTCGGCGGGGCGGTGGACCTGGAGCTCGTCGGCGAGGCCACCGACGGCGACGAGGTGCCGGCCGCCGTGGCGGCCAGCGCCCCGGACGTCGTCCTGATGGACATCCGGATGCCGCGCACCGACGGCCTGACGGCCACCGAGCTGCTGCAGGCCACGCCGGATGCCCCCGAGGTCATCGTGCTGACCACCTTCGACGCCGACGACCAGGTGCTCCGGGCGCTGCGCGCGGGGGCCAGCGGGTTCCTGCTCAAGGACACCCCACCGGTCGCGATCCTGGAGGCCGTGCGCCGGGTGGCGGCCGGCGAGCCGATGCTCTCCCCCACCGTGACCCGTCAGCTCATCGCGCACGTCTCGGCGGTGCGGCCGGCCGGCCCGGCCGAGGACCGGCAGACGCGCGCGCGGACGCGGCTCGACCTGCTGAGCGACCGGGAGCGGGAGGTGGCACTCGCCGTCGGGCGTGGGCTGTCCAACGCCCAGATCGGCGCCGAGCTGTACCTCAGCGTGGCCACCGTGAAGGCACACGTCTCCCGGCTGCTGGTCAAGCTGGACGTCGCCAACCGGGTCCAGATCGCCCTGCTCACCCACGACGCCGACCTGGTGTGAGTCAGCGGTCGCGCCGGTTCGGCCCCGTCCGGAGGCTCGCCCCGAGCTTGCGAGGGGTGAGGGGGACGGGGTCCTTCCGGAGCCACCACCCCAGCCGCCGGGTCATCCAGGGCAGCAGCAGGTAGGTCATCACCGGGGTGAGGGTCAGCGTCATCACCGCCACCCGGAGGACGACGTGGGCCTCGGTCAGCAGCGCACCCAGGGTGACCGTGGCCAGCAGGTTGAGCGGGAAGAACACCAGCCAGATGGTGACCGCCTGCTTCCACCGCGGGGGTGCGGTGGACGCGGGCAGCTCCGTCGCCGCGTCGGCCGGCGCGTCGAACCAGCCCTCGATGCCGGTGCGCCGCTCGGTGCGGGTGACCTCGGCCAGCCCCTGCGCCGACCCGAGCCACCAGCGTCGCTCCGGGCTGGCCTCCCAGGCCGTCATCGTCGCCGGTGAGTCGAAGCGGCACAGCATGTGCCACTCGTCGGCGTCGTGGCGTGGGCGGACCCAGCCACCGCCGAGGAACCCGGGGAAGTTCTCGGCCATCGTCAGTTCCGCCCGGATCCAGGCGGTCATCTCCACCGTGTGGGCCGGGTCGGCCCGCCGGGTGAAGGAGACGGTCACCGGCAGCTGCGGGGTCTCCGCGAGCGCCGGCACCGGGACAGTGCTCTCCATGGCCCCAGCATCCCTGGCGCGGATGTCGCGGAGATGTCGGGTCGGTCACCGCGCGTCCAGCGGCGTGGCGCTGACCTCGCGCACACGTCCAGTGGCGACGATGCCCGGGTGGACGTCGTCAGCTCGCTCTGGGAGCAGGTCTCCGCGACCTCTCCCCCGCTGCCGCTCTGGCTGCTCGTCCTGACCGCGGCGCTCGCCGCTGCCCTGGTCCTCTCCCCCACCCTGTGGCAGCGGGCCCGGCACTCGGTGACGATCGCGCACGAGGGGGCGCACGGCCTGGCCGCCCTGGTCACCGGCCGGCGGCTGGCCGGCATCCGCCTGCACTCCGACACCTCCGGCGTCACGGTGTCGGCCGGCCGGCCCAGCGGCCCCGGCATGGTGCTGACCGCAGCCGCGGGCTACACCGGCCCGGCCCTGTTCGGGCTGGGCGCGGCGGCGCTGCTGGCCGCCGGGTTCGCGATCGGCCTGCTGTGGGCGCTGTTGCTGCTGCTGGCCCTGCTGCTGGTGCAGATCCGCAACTGGTACGGCCTGTGGTCGGTGCTCGTCACCAGCACCCTGGTCTTCGCCGCCACCTGGTGGCTGCCCGCGGTGGGACAGTCGGCGTTCGCGGCCGGCGTCACCTGGTTCCTGCTGCTGGCCGCGCCGAAGACCGTCCTGGAGCTCCAGGCCAAGCGCCGCTCGGGCACGGCCCGGGACTCCGACGCCGACCAGCTGGCCCGGCTCACCGGGCTGCCGGGGATCGTGTGGGTCGCCGTCTTCCTGCTCGTCGACGGTGGTGCCCTGCTCCTCGGCGGCTGGTGGCTCCTCCGCGACACCGCCCCCCTCTGACCCCCTTCACCACCGAAATGGCCATTTTGGTGGTGAAGGGGTCAGTCGCCCCGGCCGAGCCGGCGAGGTCCGGGGGGGTGAGGGGGTCTCCTTCAGTCGCTGGTGGGGCGGCTGTAGCTTATACACATGTGAAGCTGCCGACGGAGGAATAGGATGATGATCTAACAAATCAAGTATATTCACTA
>NZ_JAAKGN010000120.1:0-15659 GCF_011039295.1 Modestobacter sp. KNN46-3
CACGTCATCGGGGTGATCAGCGAGGGCGCCACGCCCAAGCCGGGCACGATGCCGCTGCGCGACGGCGGGCTGGACGAGTTCGGCCACCGGCGGTTCACCGGGGTCGCCCAGCAGCTGGGCGAGGAGCTGGAGCGGCGCACCGGCAAGGAGGTGCGGACGACGGTGCTCGGCCACGTGCAGCGCGGCGGCACACCGACGTCCTTCGACCGGGTGCTGGCCACCCGCTTCGGCCTGCACGCCACGATCGCCGCCCACGAGGGGCACACCGGGCAGATGGTCGCGTTGCAGGGCACCGAGATCGGGCTGGTCCCGCTGGCCGATGCCGTGGCGCGGCTGAAGACCGTGCCCCCGTCGCGGCTGGGCGAGACCACCGCCTTCACCGGCTAGCGGCCTCACCACTCCCAGCGGTAGCCGAGCACGCACCGGCCGGGCGGCACCAGCTCGAACGACGCCTGACCGTCGACCAGCTCGACCGGCTCGGCCTCCTCGGCCGTCTCGGACTCCACCGAGGCCCAGCGGCCGCGCAGCAGCTCCCGCGGCCGGGCCGCCGGATCGAAGTGCACGGTGATCGCCAGGTGGCGAACCGAGGCGGAGACCCCGCGCCGGAACTCGGGCGCCGGGGGCTCGGGGTAGGCGAACACCGTCTGGTACTCCAGGTGCGTCGTCTGCCCGGGCAGCAGCGGCCGGGACAGCAGCACCTCGACCACGTGGATCGGGGTGCCCAGCACCCGGAACGCCCGGACCGGGTCGCCGCCCTGCAGGACCGACACCGCGGCGTGCGCGGTGTCGAAGGCGTACGTGTACCGATCGGTCGGCTAGACGGCCTCCGGCAGCTGCCGGGTGTGGTGCAGCCGGGGGCTCCGGTCGGGTCCCACGTGGTGCTCCTCGCCCAGCTGCAGGGTGCGCCACGGCCGCGGCGGCATCGGGCCCTCGGCACCCAGTGCGCTGGCGACGACCAGCTGCCGGGCGGTGCTCCGCCCGCTGCGCAGGCTTCGCAGCTCGTCGGCGTGCTCGTCGGTCAGCTCGAAGGCACGGATGAAGAGCTCGAGGGTCGCGTCGGAGATCCGGTCTCCGTTCAGTGCGCGGCCGACGCGGTTCTCCAGACTCCGTGACCGGTGGCCGTCGTCGACCTCACCGGCGTCGAACAGGTGCTCGGCCAGGACCGCGGCCACCGCGGCCCGGGACAGCTCACCGCGCCGCACCACGCTGTGCACCTGCCAGCGCCGCCGGTACTGCGGCTCACCCAGCAGCTCGGTCAGCCGCCGGGCCGCCAGCCGCAGGCCCCACGCAGGGTCCACCACCGCCCCACCCCCGTCGCGCCCCCGGTCGCCCGCACGGGTGGCAGCCCGCGGCGGACACGTCACGGCCACGTCCGTTGTGTACCAACGCGGAGCGGCGGCCGCGAGGCGCGGGGGGACTCACGGCCGCCGCCGACCGGCTCGTCAGCACGCACCGGTCGGGTCCACACACCGCCCTGTCCCAGCGGGGTGCGGACCAGAGGGGGTCACCGCGGCGGCGCGGTGGGAGTGCCCGGCTGCAACTCGATCACGGTGACCTCCGGGCGGGCGCCCACGCGCATCGGCGGCCCCCAGTAGCCGGCTCCGGAGGAGACGTACAGCTGGGTGTCCCCCTGCTGCGACCAGCCCTCGACCACCGGCTGGTCCAGCAGGACGGCGTAGTCGAAGGGCCAGAGCTGGCCGCCGTGGGTGTGCCCGGACAGCTGCAGGTCGACCCCGGCGGCGCGCGCCTGCTCCACCTGCACCGGCTGGTGCGCCAGCAGGACCACGGGGACGGCGTCGTCCCGGCCGTCCAGCGCGGCGTCCAGGTCGGCGCCGTGACCGGGCAGCCCGGAGGCGGCCGCCGTCCGGTCGTCGATGCCGGCCAGGTCCACCGTCGCGCCCCCGCGGCCGATGGACACCCGCTCGTTGCGCAGCACGTCGACCCCGAGGGTGGACAGGTGCCGCAGCCACTGCCCGGTGTCGACGAAGTACTCGTGGTTGCCGGTCACGAAGTAGACGCCCTGGTCGCTGACCAGGTCGGCCAGCGGGGCGACGTCCTCGCGCAGCTCGCTCACCTCGCCGTCGACCAGGTCCCCGACGATCGCCACCACGTCCGGGCGCTGGGCGTTGACCGTCTCCACGAGCCGCTCGAAGCGCCGCCCGCCGTAGGTGGAGGACAGGTGCCCGTCGGAGAAGGTGACGATCCGGAGCCCGGCCATGGCCGGGTCCAGCCGCGGGATCCGGATCGGCACGCGGCGGACGACCGGGGCCGAGTTGGCCAGGACGACGCCGGTGCCCGCCGTTCCGACCGCGACCGCACCCGCCCCGACCACCAGCGAGCGGGCCAGGAACAGCCGGCGGGAGGGGTCCTGCACGGGGCGGTCCGCCCGGACCGCACCGCCGCCCGGTGGTGGGCCCGGCTCCGGCGGAGCCGCCTCGTCGGCCGGCTCGGGCCGGCGTCGACGCTGCACCAGCCGGGCGACCACGCGGATCGGCTCGGTCGCCAGCGTGGCGAGGAACAAGTAGAAGGCCAGGCCCAGCCAGGTGTACCCGACCCAGTCCAGCACCCCGTCCCCCACCGAGAGGCGGCCGCGCAACAGCACGACGAGCACCGGCAGCACGGCCAGGACGACGAGCAGCACCGTCAGCCGGCGCCGGACGCGCCCGGGCCGGGTGGTGCTGCGCACCAACCGCCACCAGAGGTAGCCGTGCAGCAGGACCATGACGAGCAGCACGGTCAGGCCGAAGCCGAGCAGGCCGATCAGGGACACCGGCGCGCTCCTGGGGGTCGGGGTGGTGCGCCCGACGCTACGTCGACTGCGTCTTCAGCACCGTGCGCAGCTCCGGCCAGCGCAGCCAGAAGTCCCGCTCCGCCTGCTGGCACCGGGCCTCCTCGAGGGCGTGCAGGCGGCCCCAGGTGAAGGCGTTCTCACCGGCTGCGAACGCCGCCCGGCCGAGCTGGACGCAGAGCGGCCGGGTGATGAAGGTGTCCTGCCGGTCGCCGAGCACCTCCTGGACGCCCTTCAGCGTCGACACCAGCTCGGCCACCGGTGCGCCCAGCACCGGCACCGCCGCCTCGGCGGTGTAGCGCAGCCGCTTGGCGGCCTTGCGCACGTCGTGCAGGGCCTCGGCCTCGTCGCTGTCCTGGGCCGCCTCGACGCTGCGCCGCAACCGGCGGCCGGTGCGCGCGACGACCTCGCGGAGCACCTCCTCCGCCGGCCGGGCCGCGGCCTCGGTGAGCGGTGGCGCCTCGACCAGCGCGTCGAGGTCCTCGCGCAGCTGCAGGTAGGCGGGTGTGTTCAGCGCCTTGCGCGCCTGCGCGTCACCGGCCTGCTCGTCCCGGACCGCCTCCTGCTGCAGCCGGGCGACCACCGGGCCGAGCACCAGCTCGACCGGCTCGGCGTCGACCAGGTCCCGCAGGTGGGCGACCGCCACCTCGCCGTCCCGGCTGGGGGACAGCGCCGACCCGACCTGCGCGAGCTCCTCGCGCAGCGGGTCCGTCTGGGTGCGGTCGAGCACCGGGCGGAAGGCGGCGAGCGTGCTGCGCAGCCGACGGCAGGCGACCCGGACCTGGTGGACGCCGTCGGGCTGCCCGGTGCGGACCATCAGGTCGGCGTCCTGCAGCGCCCGGACCTGCGCGGCCAGCGCGGAACGGACGACGTCGCCGGCGGGCGTGCCCGGCGCGTGCCGGTGCTTCTTCTTCTTGCCCTTCTTCTTCCCGGCCCGCTCCGGGGCTGCGGCGGGCGGCTCGACCGCTCCGTCGGCGTCCGCCAGCCGGTGGGCGAGCACGCGGGTCAGCTTGGCCGGTGAGGACGCCGGCCGGGCGCCGGCCGTGACGAGCAGCCCGGCGACGTCGGCGAGCAGCTGCTCGTCGCCGTCGACCAGCTCCACCTCGACCTCCCGCCAGGTGGTGACCACGGCGGCCTCCCCCGGAGCGGCCGGCAGCGCGGTGCCCGTGACGTGGTCGTCGGCGACCTCGACCAGCACCCGGCCGTCGGCGTCGGCGAGCTCACGGACCACCCGGCGGGTGCGCAGCGAGGCCACCTGGGCCGCCGGAGCGCGGCGGACGATGCCCAGCACCGGCTCCAGCACGGCCTTGGGCGGGGTCTTGGTGGCCCTGCCGAGGGGGGAGTGCAGCTCCCGGCGCGCGCCGGCGACGGCCGGCAGCTTCACGTGCCAGCCGGCGTCCGGGCCGCCGGTGCGCCGCCGCATCGTGACCCGGGCCCGAGCCAGCCGCAGGTCGGTGGTGTCGTAGTAGGCGGCCTCCAGCGCGTGCTCGACCGGCTCGCGGACCTCGACCACGCCCGGCGCACCGCCGAGGTCGGGCAGTTCGAACGCTTCGTCGACGTCGAACTTCCGCTCGATCTCCACATGCTCGACAGCCACCGGCGTCACTCCTCCTGCACCGGGCCACCCTCTGCTGGGCGCCCCGTTGTGAGCCCTCCGTCCTACCGCACGCGGGTGAACAGCGCACCCGGCGGTGATCACCGTCCCGCGCTCGGCACCATGGACCCCGTGCCCCGCCGACCTCCCGCGCGCCGTCGATGGACCCCCACCGTCTTCGCGGTCCCGTGGGCCGTGGCGGCGGCGCTCCGGCTGACCGGCACCGAACGCGGCTTCCCCCTCGTGCCCGCACTGGCCTTCACGCCGTACGTCGCGGCCACCAGCGTGCTGCCGCTGGCCGCCGCGCTGGTGTCCCGTTCGCGCGGTGCCACTGCGTTGTCGGCCGCCGCAGCCACGGGGCTGGCGGCCGCGGTGCTCCGGCCGACGGCGCCCGCCACCCCGGCGCGGCGGCCACAGGGGCCACGGCTGCGGGTCGTCTCGGCCAACATGCTGCACGGCCGGGCCGATCCTGCCGCCCTGGTGGCCCTCGCGGCCGACCAGGACGCCGACGTGCTGGCCCTGATGGAGGTCACGCCCGAGGCGGTCTCCGGCCTGCTCGCCGCCGGGGTGGCCGACCTGCTGCCCGCCGGGCACGTGGTGCCCGCCGGCGAGGGCCAGCCCGCCGGGGCCGGCGGGGCGCTCTGGACCCGGCTGGAGATCCGGGGGCGCACGGTGGTGCCGGGACGCTTCGGGCAGCCCGCGGCCCGGCTGGTCGTGCCCGGAGCGCCCGACGTCGAGCTGACCGCGGTGCACACGGACCCGCCGACCAGCTCCCCCGCTCAGGTCGCCAGCTGGGCAGGGGACCTGCGACGGCTGCCCGACCCGGAGCCGGGGGTGCTGCGGGTGCTGGCCGGCGACTTCAACGCCACCCCCGACCACGCCGCCTTCCGACGGCTGTTGCGCCGGGGCTGGGTGGACGCCGCGGCAGCGGTCGGCGCGCCCCGTCGGGCCACCTGGTGGCCGATGCGGGTGTCCCAGCCACGGCTCACCCTGGACCACGTCCTGGTCGACCCCCGGATCGCGGTGGACGACCTGCAGGTGGTGCACGTGCCCGGCACCGACCACCGGGCCCTCGTCGCGGACCTGCGGCTGCCGGCGGTCAGCTGACCGGAGGGACGGAGTGTCCCGGGCGGCGGGTTCGCGGCACCGCCGCCCGGGCAGTGACCTCATGCCCCGCATCCCGACCGGGTGCACGCGAGTTGTGTGACATCTGCGTTAACTCGCCCGACCGCCCGCGCGGGGTGACCGCACGCGCACGGGAACGCACCCGATCGGCAGGTCAGCCGATCCGCACGTCGTCCTGCCCGGCCACCGAGACGACGTCGCCGCGGTGCAGCTGGCGGCCGCGACGCTCCTCCGGCTCACCGTTCACCTGCACGTCCCCGGCGACCAGCACGTCCTTGACCTGGGCGCCGGTGGGGACGGCGTCGACCAGCTTGAGCAGCTGACCCAGCCGGATGGTGTCCTCGCCGGAGCGGAGTTCGATGGTGCGCACGACGCTGATCCTCCCCGCCGCACGCCGGGGTCGGCACATCGCCCACCGTGCGTCGCTGCTCAGGCCGGGGTCCACCCGACGGTCCAGGTCCCCGACCAGCTCTCCCCCGGCGCGAGCACCAGCACGTCCACGTCGTCGGCCAGCGCGTTCGGCGGGCAGGTCATCGGCTCCACGGCCACGCTGCGCCGCCGCTGGTCCGGGGGCAGGGTGTCGCCGGTGTAGATCTGCAGCCAGGGCCAGGTCGGGTCCACGGCCACCTCCAGCGCACCGGCCGGCCCGCTGAGCCGGGTGCGCGCCCAGCCGTCGTCGTCCCGGACCAGGTCGGTCACCGCGGTGTCGATCGACTGGTCCCCGATCCGGCCGACCGCGCCGTCGTAGGGCCGCCGCTCACCGGTGGGCAGGCCGCCGTCGAGCACGAGGGCGGTGCGGGCCGGCACGGTCAGCTCGGCCGCGGCCACGTCGCCCGGGGCCGGCGCGCCGACCGAGAAGTAGGGGTGCATGCCCGCCCCGAACGGCGCGTCCTCGTCCCCGGCGTTGCGCACCCGCACGGTCACGGTGAGCTGGTCGGCCGTCAGCGTGTGGTCGATGGCGGCGGCCAGCCGGAAGGGCCAGCCGGCGCGCGGCTCGATCGTCGTCCCGACCGTGACGGCGTCCGCGCGCTGGGCCAGCACGCGCCAGGGCTGGGCGGTGACCAACCCGTGAACCGCGTTCGGGGAGGACTCGCTGACCACGTCCAGCTGGAGCTCTCGGCCACGCCAGGACCACCGCCCGCCGCGGAGCCGGTTGGGCCAGGGCAGCAGGACGCCGCCGCGTCGGCCGGCCGGGACGGTGCCGGACGCATAGCCGTCCAGCACGTGCCAGTCACCGACGACGAGCTCGCGCAGGGCTCCGCCGCGGAGGTCCACGGCCAACCGGGCGGGGCCGGCGGTCACCTCGACGTCGCGCGGTTCGGTGGCCGGCCAGCGGAGGTCGGTGGACGAGGGCTCGAGCGGCATGCGGTCCTCCCGGGGAGACGGTTCGCGGACAGCTCACCACAGCGCAGGCGTCGCCGTTCCACGTGGAACCTGCCGCCTGACCCAGGTCACCGACGGGTCGTGACAGACGTCAGTGGCCTCGGCGGGCCGTGCGGCGACAGACTGGACGGGCACCGACGACGAGGAGCCCCCGATGCCCGAGCCCCACCTGCGCGCCGCCGATGCCGACCGGACGGCCGTCGCCGAGGTCCTCGGCCGGCACATGTCCGCCGGCCGGCTCACCGTCGCCGAGTACGACGACCGGTTGGCCCGGGCCTACGCGGCCCGCACCTACGGCGAGCTCGCCGAGCTGACCACCGACCTCCCCACCGCCGAGCCGGCCGGGAGCCGCGTCCCCGAGGCCCCCGCCGTCGCCGGCCCGCCGGCCGGCCCGGCCGGCGGGGGCCCCTGGGCGGCCCACGGCTGGTACGGCAGTTCCGTCCCCTGGGCCGGCGGCGCGAGCATGCCGGCGGCCTGGGCGAGCTGGCTGAGCACCGCGGTGATCGTGGTGGGCATCTGGCTGATCACCTCGCTGGCCAGCGACGGGTGGCTCTACCCGTGGCCGATCTGGGTGATCGGGCCGTGGGGGCTGGTCCTGCTCGCCCAGACCGTCGGCGGGCAGCGCGGGACCAGCTGCGACGACCAGCGCCGGCTGCCGCACGGCGGCCGGGGCTGGGCCCCGGCGTGTCCCGCGTCAGCCGGCGACGGTGGGGGTAGCGGACGGGTCCGAGCCCAGGACCTCCGGAGGACCCGTGCACACCATGACCGACCGTTTCGCCGATGCACTGCACCGGCTGGACGCCGACCGCGACCCCGGCCCCCTCGATCAGGGTGACCCCGCGGTAGGTGAACGGCTTCCCGTCGCGCAGGGTGCCGGTGGAGGTCCACTCCAGCGCCGCGCTCGACTCACCGACCACGGTGTGCGTGAACGTCGTCTCGATCTCGTCGAAGACGTCGCGGTAGTCGGTCCAGAACGTCTGCGCGCCCTCCCGGCCCCGGGTCTCGTGGTGCTCGTCGAGCTTGACCAGCTGGGTGTCCTCCCCGGCGAGCTCGACGAGGGGGCCGGGGTCGCGGTCGGCGTCCAGCCGGTGCAGTGCATCGGCGAAACGGTCGGTCATGGTGTGCACGGGTCCTCCGGAGGTCCTGGGCTCGGACCCGTCCGCTACCCCCACCGTCGCCGGCTGACGCGGGACACGCCGGGGCTCAGCCCCGGCCGCCGTGCGGCAGCCGGCGCTGGTCGTCGCAGCTGGTCCCGCGCTGCCCGCCGACGGTCTGGGCGAGCAGGACCAGCCCCCACGGCCCGATCACCCAGATCGGCCACGGGTAGAGCCACCCGTCGCTGGCCAGCGAGGTGATCAGCCAGATGCCCACCACGATCACCGCGGTGCTCAGCCAGCTCGCCCAGGCCGCCCGCATGCTCGCGCCGCCGGCCCAGGGGACGGAACTGCCGTACCAGCCGTGGGCCGCCCAGGGGCCCCCGCCGGCCGGGCCGGCCGGCGGGCCGGCGACGGCGGGGGCCTCGGGGACGCGGCTCCCGGCCGGCTCGGCGGTGGGGAGGTCGGTGGTCAGCTCGGCGAGCTCGCCGTAGGTGCGGGCCGCGTAGGCCCGGGCCAACCGGTCGTCGTACTCGGCGACGGTGAGCCGGCCGGCGGACATGTGCCGGCCGAGGACCTCGGCGACGGCCGTCCGGTCGGCATCGGCGGCGCGCAGGTGGGGCTCGGGCATCGGGGGCTCCTCGTCGTCGGTGCCCGTCCAGTCTGTCGCCGCACGGCCCGCCGAGGCCACTGACGTCTGTCACGACCCGTCGGTGACCTGGGTCAGGCGGCAGGTTCCACGTGGAACGGCGACGCCTGCGCTGTGGTGAGCTGTCCGCGAACCGTCTCCCCGGGAGGACCGCATGCCGCTCGAGCCCTCGTCCACCGACCTCCGCTGGCCGGCCACCGAACCGCGCGACGTCGAGGTGACCGCCGGCCCCGCCCGGTTGGCCGTGGACCTCCGCGGCGGAGCCCTGCGCGAGCTCGTCGTCGGTGACTGGCACGTGCTGGACGGCTATGCGTCCGGCACCGTCCCGGCCGGCCGACGCGGCGGCGTCCTGCTGCCCTGGCCCAACCGGCTCCGCGGCGGGCGGTGGTCCTGGCGTGGCCGAGAGCTCCAGCTGGACGTGGTCAGCGAGTCCTCCCCGAACGCGGTTCACGGGTTGGTCACCGCCCAGCCCTGGCGCGTGCTGGCCCAGCGCGCGGACGCCGTCACGGTCGGGACGACGATCGAGCCGCGCGCCGGCTGGCCCTTCCGGCTGGCCGCCGCCATCGACCACACGCTGACGGCCGACCAGCTCACCGTGACCGTGCGGGTGCGCAACGCCGGGGACGAGGACGCGCCGTTCGGGGCGGGCATGCACCCCTACTTCTCGGTCGGCGCGCCGGCCCCGGGCGACGTGGCCGCGGCCGAGCTGACCGTGCCGGCCCGCACCGCCCTCGTGCTCGACGGCGGCCTGCCCACCGGTGAGCGGCGGCCCTACGACGGCGCGGTCGGCCGGATCGGGGACCAGTCGATCGACACCGCGGTGACCGACCTGGTCCGGGACGACGACGGCTGGGCGCGCACCCGGCTCAGCGGGCCGGCCGGTGCGCTGGAGGTGGCCGTGGACCCGACCTGGCCCTGGCTGCAGATCTACACCGGCGACACCCTGCCCCCGGACCAGCGGCGGCGCAGCGTGGCCGTGGAGCCGATGACCTGCCCGCCGAACGCGCTGGCCGACGACGTGGACGTGCTGGTGCTCGCGCCGGGGGAGAGCTGGTCGGGGACCTGGACCGTCGGGTGGACCCCGGCCTGAGCAGCGACGCACGGTGGGCGATGTGCCGACCCCGGCGTGCGGCGGGGAGGATCAGCGTCGTGCGCACCATCGAACTCCGCTCCGGCGAGGACACCATCCGGCTGGGTCAGCTGCTCAAGCTGGTCGACGCCGTCCCCACCGGCGCCCAGGTCAAGGACGTGCTGGTCGCCGGGGACGTGCAGGTGAACGGTGAGCCGGAGGAGCGTCGCGGCCGCCAGCTGCACCGCGGCGACGTCGTCTCGGTGGCCGGGCAGGACGACGTGCGGATCGGCTGACCTGCCGATCGGGTGCGTTCCCGTGCGCGTGCGGTCACCCCGCGCGGGCGGTCGGGCGAGTTAACGCAGATGTCACACAACTCGCGTGCACCCGGTCGGGATGCGGGGCATGAGGTCACTGCCCGGGCGGCGGTGCCGCGAACCCGCCGCCCGGGACACTCCGTCCCTCCGGTCAGCTGACCGCCGGCAGCCGCAGGTCCGCGACGAGGGCCCGGTGGTCGGTGCCGGGCACGTGCACCACCTGCAGGTCGTCCACCGCGATCCGGGGGTCGACCAGGACGTGGTCCAGGGTGAGCCGTGGCTGGGACACCCGCATCGGCCACCAGGTGGCCCGACGGGGCGCGCCGACCGCTGCCGCGGCGTCCACCCAGCCCCGGCGCAACAGCCGTCGGAAGGCGGCGTGGTCGGGGGTGGCGTTGAAGTCGCCGGCCAGCACCCGCAGCACCCCCGGCTCCGGGTCGGGCAGCCGTCGCAGGTCCCCTGCCCAGCTGGCGACCTGAGCGGGGGAGCTGGTCGGCGGGTCCGTGTGCACCGCGGTCAGCTCGACGTCGGGCGCTCCGGGCACGACCAGCCGGGCCGCGGGCTGCCCGAAGCGTCCCGGCACCACCGTGCGCCCCCGGATCTCCAGCCGGGTCCAGAGCGCCCCGCCGGCCCCGGCGGGCTGGCCCTCGCCGGCGGGCACCACGTGCCCGGCGGGCAGCAGGTCGGCCACCCCGGCGGCGAGCAGGCCGGAGACCGCCTCGGGCGTGACCTCCATCAGGGCCAGCACGTCGGCGTCCTGGTCGGCCGCGAGGGCCACCAGGGCGGCAGGATCGGCCCGGCCGTGCAGCATGTTGGCCGAGACGACCCGCAGCCGTGGCCCCTGTGGCCGCCGCGCCGGGGTGGCGGGCGCCGTCGGCCGGAGCACCGCGGCCGCCAGCCCCGTGGCTGCGGCGGCCGACAACGCAGTGGCACCGCGCGAACGGGACACCAGCGCGGCGGCCAGCGGCAGCACGCTGGTGGCCGCGACGTACGGCGTGAAGGCCAGTGCGGGCACGAGGGGGAAGCCGCGTTCGGTGCCGGTCAGCCGGAGCGCCGCCGCCACGGCCCACGGGACCGCGAAGACGGTGGGGGTCCATCGACGGCGCGCGGGAGGTCGGCGGGGCACGGGGTCCATGGTGCCGAGCGCGGGACGGTGATCACCGCCGGGTGCGCTGTTCACCCGCGTGCGGTAGGACGGAGGGCTCACAACGGGGCGCCCAGCAGAGGGTGGCCCGGTGCAGGAGGAGTGACGCCGGTGGCTGTCGAGCATGTGGAGATCGAGCGGAAGTTCGACGTCGACGAAGCGTTCGAACTGCCCGACCTCGGCGGTGCGCCGGGCGTGGTCGAGGTCCGCGAGCCGGTCGAGCACGCGCTGGAGGCCGCCTACTACGACACCACCGACCTGCGGCTGGCTCGGGCCCGGGTCACGATGCGGCGGCGCACCGGCGGCCCGGACGCCGGCTGGCACGTGAAGCTGCCGGCCGTCGCCGGCGCGCGCCGGGAGCTGCACTCCCCCCTCGGCAGGGCCACCAAGACCCCGCCCAAGGCCGTGCTGGAGCCGGTGCTGGGCATCGTCCGCCGCGCTCCGGCGGCCCAGGTGGCCTCGCTGCGCACCCGCCGGGTGGTCCGTGAGCTCGCCGACGCCGACGGCCGGGTGCTGGTCGAGGTCGCCGACGACCACGTCACGGGCACCGCGCTGCCGGCCGCTCCGGGGGAGGCCGCCGTGGTCACCACCTGGCGGGAGGTCGAGGTGGAGCTGGTCGACGGCGACGAGCAGCTGCTCGCCGACGTCGCCGGGCTGCTCGTCACGGCCGGCGCCCGGCCGGCGTCCTCACCGGCCAAGCTGACCCGCGTGCTCGCCCACCGGCTGGCGGACGCCGACGGAGCGGTCGAGCCGCCCGCCGCAGCCCCGGAGCGGGCCGGGAAGAAGAAGGGCAAGAAGAAGAAGCACCGGCACGCGCCGGGCACGCCCGCCGGCGACGTCGTCCGTTCCGCGCTGGCCGCGCAGGTCCGGGCGCTGCAGGACGCCGACCTGATGGTCCGCACCGGGCAGCCCGACGGCGTCCACCAGGTCCGGGTCGCCTGCCGTCGGCTGCGCAGCACGCTCGCCGCCTTCCGCCCGGTGCTCGACCGCACCCAGACGGACCCGCTGCGCGAGGAGCTCGCGCAGGTCGGGTCGGCGCTGTCCCCCAGCCGGGACGGCGAGGTGGCGGTCGCCCACCTGCGGGACCTGGTCGACGCCGAGCCGGTCGAGCTGGTGCTCGGCCCGGTGGTCGCCCGGCTGCAGCAGGAGGCGGTCCGGGACGAGCAGGCCGGTGACGCGCAGGCGCGCAAGGCGCTGAACACACCCGCCTACCTGCAGCTGCGCGAGGACCTCGACGCGCTGGTCGAGGCGCCACCGCTCACCGAGGCCGCGGCCCGGCCGGCGGAGGAGGTGCTCCGCGAGGTCGTCGCGCGCACCGGCCGCCGGTTGCGGCGCAGCGTCGAGGCGGCCCAGGACAGCGACGAGGCCGAGGCCCTGCACGACGTGCGCAAGGCCGCCAAGCGGCTGCGCTACACCGCCGAGGCGGCGGTGCCGGTGCTGGGCGCACCGGTGGCCGAGCTGGTGTCGACGCTGAAGGGCGTCCAGGAGGTGCTCGGCGACCGGCAGGACACCTTCATCACCCGGCCGCTCTGCGTCCAGCTCGGCCGGGCGGCGTTCGCAGCCGGTGAGAACGCCTTCACCTGGGGCCGCCTGCACGCCCTCGAGGAGGCCCGGTGCCAGCAGGCGGAGCGGGACTTCTGGCTGCGCTGGCCGGAGCTGCGCACGGTGCTGAAGACGCAGTCGACGTAGCGTCGGGCGCACCACCCCGACCCCCAGGAGCGCGCCGGTGTCCCTGATCGGCCTGCTCGGCTTCGGCCTGACCGTGCTGCTCGTCATGGTCCTGCTGCACGGCTACCTCTGGTGGCGGTTGGTGCGCAGCACCACCCGGCCCGGGCGCGTCCGGCGCCGGCTGACGGTGCTGCTCGTCGTCCTGGCCGTGCTGCCGGTGCTCGTCGTGCTGTTGCGCGGCCGCCTCTCGGTGGGGGACGGGGTGCTGGACTGGGTCGGGTACACCTGGCTGGGCCTGGCCTTCTACTTGTTCCTCGCCACGCTGGCGACCGAGCCGATCCGCGTGGTCGCCCGGCTGGTGCAGCGTCGACGCCGGCCCGAGCCGGCCGACGAGGCGGCTCCGCCGGAGCCGGGCCCACCACCGGGCGGCGGTGCGGTCCGGGCGGACCGCCCCGTGCAGGACCCCTCCCGCCGGCTGTTCCTGGCCCGCTCGCTGGTGGTCGGGGCGGGTGCGGTCGCGGTCGGAACGGCGGGCACCGGCGTCGTCCTGGCCAACTCGGCCCCGGTCGTCCGCCGCGTGCCGATCCGGATCCCGCGGCTGGACCCGGCCATGGCCGGGCTCCGGATCGTCACCTTCTCCGACGGGCACCTGTCCTCCACCTACGGCGGGCGGCGCTTCGAGCGGCTCGTGGAGACGGTCAACGCCCAGCGCCCGGACGTGGTGGCGATCGTCGGGGACCTGGTCGACGGCGAGGTGAGCGAGCTGCGCGAGGACGTCGCCCCGCTGGCCGACCTGGTCAGCGACCAGGGCGTCTACTTCGTGACCGGCAACCACGAGTACTTCGTCGACACCGGGCAGTGGCTGCGGCACCTGTCCACCCTCGGGGTCGACGTGCTGCGCAACGAGCGGGTGTCCATCGGCCGCGGGGGCGCGACGGTGGACCTGGCCGGCATCGACGACCGGACGGCGGCCGCCTCCGGGCTGCCCGGTCACGGCGCCGACCTGGACGCCGCGCTGGACGGCCGGGACGACGCCGTCCCCGTGGTCCTGCTGGCGCACCAGCCGGTGCAGGTGGAGCAGGCGCGCGCCGCCGGGGTCGACCTGCAGCTGTCCGGGCACACCCACGGCGGCCAGCTCTGGCCCTTCGACTACGCCGTCCTGCTGGACCAGCCGGTGGTCGAGGGCTGGTCGCAGCAGGGGGACACCCAGCTGTACGTCTCCTCCGGAGCCGGCTACTGGGGGCCGCCGATGCGCGTGGGCGCCCGCCCGGAGGTCACCGTGATCGAGTTGCAGCCGGGCACTCCCACCGCGCCGCCGCGGTGACCCCCTCTGGTCCGCACCCCGCTGGGACAGGGCGGTGTGTGGACCCGACCGGTGCGTGCTGACGAGCCGGTCGGCGGCGGCCGTGAGTCCCCCCGCGCCTCGCGGCCGCCGCTCCGCGTTGGTACACAACGGACGTGGCCGTGACGTGTCCGCCGCGGGCTGCCACCCGTGCGGGCGACCGGGGGCGCGACGGGGGTGGGGCGGTGGTGGACCCTGCGTGGGGCCTGCGGCTGGCGGCCCGGCGGCTGACCGAGCTGCTGGGTGAGCCGCAGTACCGGCGGCGCTGGCAGGTGCACAGCGTGGTGCGGCGCGGTGAGCTGTCCCGGGCCGCGGTGGCCGCGGTCCTGGCCGAGCACCTGTTCGACGCCGGTGAGGTCGACGACGGCCACCGGTCACGGAGTCTGGAGAACCGCGTCGGCCGCGCACTGAACGGAGACCGGATCTCCGACGCGACCCTCGAGCTCTTCATCCGTGCCTTCGAGCTGACCGACGAGCACGCCGACGAGCTGCGAAGCCTGCGCAGCGGGCGGAGCACCGCCCGGCAGCTGGTCGTCGCCAGCGCACTGGGTGCCGAGGGCCCGATGCCGCCGCGGCCGTGGCGCACCCTGCAGCTGGCCGAGGAGCACCACGTGGGACCCGACCGGAGCCCCCGGCTGCACCACACCCGGCAGCTGCTGGAGGCCGTCGAGCCGACCGATCGGTACACGTACGCCTTCGACACCGCGCACGCCGCGGTGTCGGTCCTGCAGGGCGGCGACCCGGTCCGGGCGTTCCGGGTGCTGGGCACCCCGATCCACGTGGTCGAGGTGCTGCTGTCCCGGCCGCTGCTGCCCGGGCAGACGACGCACCTGGAGTACCAGACGGTGTTCGCCTACCCCGAGCCCCCGGCGCCCGAGTTCCGGCGCGGGGTCTCCGCCTCGGTTCGCCACCTGGCGATCACCGTGCACTTCGATCCGGCGGCCCGGCCGCGGGAGCTGCTGCGCGGCCGCTGGGCCTCGGTGGAGTCCGAGACGGCCGAGGAGGCCGAGCCGGTCGAGCTGGTCGACGGTCAGGCGTCGTTCGAGCTGGTGCCGCCCGGCCGGTGCGTGCTCGGCTACCGCTGGGAGTGGTGAGGCCGCTAGCCGGTGAAGGCGGTGGTCTCGCCCAGCCGCGACGGGGGCACGGTCTTCAGCCGCGCCACGGCATCGGCCAGCGGGACCAGCCCGATCTCGGTGCCCTGCAACGCGACCATCTGCCCGGTGTGCCCCTCGTGGGCGGCGATCGTGGCGTGCAGGCCGAAGCGGGTGGCCAGCACCCGGTCGAAGGACGTCGGTGTGCCGCCGCGCTGCACGTGGCCGAGCACCGTCGTCCGCACCTCCTTGCCGGTGCGCCGCTCCAGCTCCTCGCCCAGCTGCTGGGCGACCCCGGTGAACCGCCGGTGGCCGAACTCGTCCAGCCCGCCGTCGCGCAGCGGCATCGTGCCCGGCTTGGGCGTGGCGCCCTCGCTGATCACCCCGATGACGTG
>NZ_JAAKGN010000121.1:0-15550 GCF_011039295.1 Modestobacter sp. KNN46-3
CCGGAAGACCAGCTCACTTTACTGATGCCCCTGAAGCGTGTCTGATGGTCACCGTGGACCTCGACCTCGCGCAGCTGCGGGCGCTGGAGGCGACCGTCACCACCGGCACGCTGGACGCCGCGGCCCGTGCCCACTGCCGCCCTGCACCACATGATCGTCCCGGTCACCGACCGGGACGCCGCCGTCGACTGGTTCGTCGACCTGTTGGAACTCCGCGAGCCCTACACGGACGGCTTCTTCCGGTCCGTGCAGCTCGACGACACGATCGTGCTGAACTTCGCCCCCGCGCCGTCGGCGGAGCCGCTGCACCTGGCCTTCCTGATCGGCGAGGAGCACTTCGACCGCGTCCGGGCCCGGTTCGACGCCGACGGGACGCCGTACACCGCCGACCCGCCCGGGCGCCGTCCTGGCGAGGTCGGCGAGGTCAACCCCGACGGCAGCGGACGTCGGCTGTACTTCCGCGGCCCGGACGGCCACCTGCTGGAGGTGCTGACGGCCCGCTACACCGACGTGCCGGCCGGCTCCGCGGCAGGCTGACTCACTCGGCCGCCGCCACCGGCTCGGGAGGCAGGAAGCTCCACGTCTCCCGGGCCGGGGCGGCCACCTGACCGGTCGGGCAGCTGGAACGGAAGTCACACCAGCTGCACTGCTGGCCCGGCACCGGCGGGAAGGCCTCGTCGACGTCCGCGCCCGCGGCCAGTGCCTCGGTCGCGGTGCCGATGTCGGCGGCGATGTCCTCGGCCCGGCGGACGTGGTTGGCCAGCGACCGGTCGGTGTGCTCGAAGGCGGCGACGGTGCCCGACGGGAGGTGGTGCAGCTCGACCCGGGTGCACGGACGGCGCAGCGTGCGCCGGACGCCCAGCACGTACAGCGCCAGTGCCGGTGACCCGCGTGCCTCGTCCTCGGTGCTGGGGACGCGGCCGGTCTTGTAGTCGACGACGACCAGCTCGTCGCCGCGGCGGTCGATTCGGTCGACCCGGCCGGAGAGGGCGAGGGCCTCGGTGGTGGCGCCGACCGTGCGCTCGGTGCCGGCCGGCTCGTCGGTGGGGTCGAGCTCGGCCACGTAGTCGGTGATCCAGGCCGCGGCCTTGGCCCGCCACTGCGCGGCCTGCTCGTCGTCCCGGAAGCCGGCCCGCGACCAGCCGCTGTAGAGCAGCTGCCGGGCCGCGGCCGGGGTGCGCTTCTCCACCGGCAGCTCCCACCACGAGCGCAGCGCCGCGTGCACCGCCGAGCCGACGGTGTTGTGCGCCCACGGCGGGCCCTTCGGCGGGCTCGGCCGGGTGAGGTAGGCGAACCGGTACCGGCGCGGGCAGTCGGCGAAGGTGGCCAGTTTGCTGGGCGTGCAGGAGAACAGCCGCTTGGGCATGCCGGGCATCTCCAGCTGGTCGCTCACCGGTCCCCCTCCCTCGCCACGCCGCCACGCCGCCACGGTAACCGGGGCCACCGACAGGGTCAGTCGGTGAGCACGGCACTGCCGGTGCCGGCGGCCAGCAGCGCCGCGTACTGCTCGGGGTCGGTTGTGCAGGCGCCGATCGCGGTGCGCTTGTTGGTGCCGTGGTAGTCGCTGGAGCCGGTCTGGATCAACCTCAGCCCGGTGGCCAGGGCACGCAGGTACGCCCGCTGGTCGGGCGTGTGGTCGGGGTGCTCGACCTCCAGGCCGAGCAGCCCGGCGGCGGCCATCTCGGCGATCGCGTCGTCGCCGACCACCCGCCCCCGCTTCGTCGCCAGGCCGTGGGCGAACACCGGCACCCCACCGGCGGCACGGACCAACCGGATGCCGTCGAGCACATCGGTGTCGGCCTTGGCCGCGTAGTAGGGGCTGCCGTGGTGCAGCAGCGTGCCGAAGGCGTGGTCGACCGAGTCGACCACGCCCGCCTCGACCAGCGCCCGCGCCACGTGCGGCCGCCCGACCACCCCGCCCTCGCTGCGGGCGACGATCTCGGCCCAGACGATCGGGTAGCCGTCGGTGGCGAGCGCGGTGACGATCCGCTCCCCCCGGCTGAGCCGCTCCTCGCGCAGCCGTACCCGCTCGGCGGCGAAGGCCGGGTGCAGCGGGTCGAACAGGTAGGCCAGCAGGTGCACGCTGATCGGCGACTCCCCAGCGGGGAAGTACCGGCAGGACATCTCCATCCCCGGCACGAGCGTCAGCCCGGGCGGGCGCGCCTCCTCGGCCCGGGCCCAGCCGGCCGTCGTGTCGTGGTCGGTGAGGGCGACGACGTCGAGCCCGGCCGCGGCCGCGGTGGCGACCAGGGCGGCGGGGCTGTCGGTGCCGTCGGAGACCGAGGAGTGGGTGTGCAGGTCGATGCGCACGCCCCCAGCCTGCCGCACCGGCGCGGGACCCGCCGCAGGGCCCGCTGCAGGGTGGTCGGGTGGACCGGTCAGGACGGCGGGCGGGTGCGCGGGATCGGGGCGGTGTCGTGCCCGCGCCCCGGCGTCAGCGGTGGCGGCATGTGCTGTTCGGGGGCGTCGCCGGCCCCCCGGTCGTCGGCGCTCATCGACCCCTCGGCGTCCTCGTCGGAGCTCACCGGGTTGGTGGAGAAGTCGGAGCCGAACATCAGCTCCGACAGCCGCTTGTACAGCGCCTTCGCGTGCGGCAGGTAGGTGATCTCGTCCAGGCCCTGCGCCTGCCCGGCGGACTCGAAGCGGAAGGTGCCGTAGCCCAGCACCTGACCCCAGAAGGTCTCCTTCCAGGTCAGGTCGGTGATCCGGCGCAGGGGCATGACCGCGACGGTGCGGATGATCACCCCCGACGTCATCAGCACCCGCCGGCGGGTGATCAGGAAGTGCCGCACCCACCATTCACCGACGTGCAGCCCGAGATAGCCCAGCGCGCCGAGCACCACGAGCAGGCCGACGACGGCCCCGGCCCCGGCGTTGTCCAGGTCGAGCTGCAGCACCCACACCCCGACCACGAGGGCCGGGACGCCCCGGGCCAGGGGGCGCGCCAGCACCGCCGGGTGACGGCGGGTGGCGATGACCGGTGGCTCGTCGGGGAGCAGGTACTTCTCGGCGTCCTTGCCCCAGCGGGGCCGCCTGGTACGGGCGCCGGACACGGCCGGGCTAGACCAGGGATTCCACGAAGGCCGACAGCGAGCCGGCCGCGTCACTGAGGGCGCCGCCGGCGCTGCGCACGATGCCGGCCGCGTCCTCGGGCCGCTGGATCACGTAGAAGACCACGAACGCGATGGCCAGCCAGGTGAGCACCTTCTTCAGCAAGGTCGCACCGTTTCCCTTCCTCACGTGGCCAGGCGGACTCGACGGCGACCGGGCTAGCGGGCCGACGGCAGTGCACCTCGACGGCCGTCCGGACCGCGTCCCATGAGTAACAGCCGTCCCACCCGGAGCACCACTCGCCACGCCGACCGCGTGTCGAACGGATCGGATCCGGCCGGTCGGGTCCCGCCGCTCATCGGCCGGGCAGCAACCGGTCGGTCATCGGGCCGAGCGGGAGGTCGGGGTAGACCCGGTCCCGCAGGTCCAGCAGCGCGAGGTCCTCGGCCAGCAACCAGGCGGCCGACGCCGGCCAGGTGACCAGCCACAGCCAGACCCCGTGGGCCTCCCCGACGTAGGCGGCGCGGTCGTCGCCCACCGGTACCAGCCACAGCGGCACCCGCTGCCCGGCGGCCTCGACCGCGACGGTGGAGGGACCGGCACCGACGAGCTCTCCCGGGTCGACGCCGGGCAGCCCGGCGTAGCCGCAGCCCAGGCCGGTGCCGGGCTCCTCGGCCACGAGCACCAGTTCCGCCGAGCCGCCGAGCGGCGCCGGGCCGGCGCAGGCGACGACGATCGCCCGGGCCCCGGGCTCACCGCCCCAGGCCAGCCCGGTGACCGCCCAGCCGCCGGGCATCGGGTCGGGCACCCAGGCCGGCACCCGGGCATCGGCGCACACCGCGCTGATCGCGTCGTGGGCGACCACGGCGGTGTGGTGCAGCGGGGTGACGGCTGCGTGCACGTGGCACCAGCCCTCGTCGGCCGAGCCGGGGCGGATGACCAGCACCTCGCCGCAGCGCGGGCACACCGGGGAGACACTCATCGCCGCTCACCGTCCTGTTCTGCCGTGGGTTCGTCAAGCATCGCCTCAGCGTCCCGCCGTCCCGGGCACCGGGTCCCCGGCCGCCCGTACCCTTCCCGAGGTGGACGACCCGCGGCCGGAGGTGGCGTGCGTCGGCGCCGTGGTGCACGACGAGCGGGGCCGCCTGCTGCTGATCCGCCGGAGCCACGCCCCGAGCGCGGGCCTGTGGTCGGTGCCGGGCGGTCGGGTGGAACCCGGCGAGTCCGAGGCCGACGCCGTCGTCCGGGAGACCGCCGAGGAGACCGGGCTGGCCGTGCGCCCGGTACGGGTGCTGGGCCACGTCCGGATCGACGGGGACGGCGTCGTCTTCACCGTCACCGACTGGCTGTGCACCGTGGTCGAGCCGGAGCGACAGCCGGTGGCCGGGGACGACGCCGACGACGCCGTCTTCGTGGACGCCGCCGGGCTGACCGCGCTGGAGATGGCGCCCGGCGTGCTCACCGCGCTCTCCGGCTGGGGCGTGCTCCCCCGCTGAGCTCGCGAGCACCCGGAGCCGCACTCACCTGGAGTCCGACGGCGGCAGCAGGGGCGGCGAGAACACCTGGTCGATGGGGAGCGGCCCGACGTACCGCTGGCAGGTGCACGGCACCTGCTTGTACGCGGTGGGCTCCTTGTCGGAGTCGTACTTGAGCGGGTCGCCGTTCATCATCCCGTGGCACCGCCCGGTCTCCGCGTTGTGCATCGACATGCCGTGACCGCACCCGCAGATCGCCTGGATCGGCTTGGGAGCCCGGTGGTGGCGTCCCTGCACGTAGCCGATGGCCTGCCCCAGCAGCACCGCCCCCACCCCGACGAGGATCGAGATCGGGTCCATCACGTACCGCCCTCTCCGCCGTCGCGGTGGCCGGCGACGTCCGCCGGCACGGGGTGCCCGGGGCCGGTCACCGACGGACGGGCTCGGGACGCCCGGGCTGCTCCCCGCCGCGGGCCTCTCCGTAGGAGCGCTTGGGCACCATGACCTTCCGACGGAAGACGCAGACCACGGTGCCGTCCTGCTTGTAGCCGATGGTCTCGACGTGGACGACGCCCCGGTCGTCCTTGGAGCGGGACTCGGTCTTGTCCAGCACGGTGGTCTCGCCGTAGATCGTGTCGCCGTGGAAGGTCGGGGCGACGTGCTTGAGCGACTCGACCTCGAGGTTGGCGATCGCCTTGCCGGAGACGTCGGGGACGCTCATGCCGAGCAGCAGCGAGTAGACGTAGTTGCCGACGACGACGTTCTCCCCGAAGTCGGTGGTCTCTGCGGCGTAGTGGGCGTCCAGGTGCAGCGGGTGGTGGTTCATGGTGAGCAGGCAGAACAGGTGGTCGTCGTACTCGGTGACGGTCTTGCCGGGCCAGTGCTTGTAGGTGGCGCCGACCTCGAACTCCTCGTAGTACCGGCCGAACTGCATCGGGCTGCTCCCACTGGTCGCTCATCAGGTGACGGACGACGCAGGTGGGACTGCCGGGGCGGCCGGGTGCACGCGTGCGCAGGCTGCCCGCCACGGAGCGACGATGACCCGTCTGGACGGGCGCCGATCCTACGATGACCCGGTGCACCTGCAGTCCGCCCCCGAGCTGCCCGCCGAGGCCGAGGTCGAGCGCCTGACCCCGGGCGGTCGGCGCGCCCGACTGGCCGCGGCCGCGATCGTGCTGGCCCTCTTGCTGGCCGGCACGGTGTGGGGGAACGACGACTCCTTCCCCTTCGGCCCGTTCCGGATGTACTCCACCCGGGCGAACCCCGACACCCCGGTCGTCTCGACCCGGGTGGTCGGGCTGACCGCCACGGGTGAGGAGGTGCGGCTCTCCGGCGGCGAGGTGGGGCTGCGCCGGGCCGAGTTCGAGGGCCAGCTCCCCCGCATCCACGAGGACCCCTCGCTGCTCGGGCTCCTCGCCGACTCCTATGCCGAGCGCAACCCCGCCGCCGAGGAGCTGGTCGAGGTCCAGGTCGTGCAGCGCCGCATCGACCTCGAGGACGGCCAGCGGACCGGTGACGTCACCGACCGGGTGCTGATCGAGTACCAGCTGGAGGACGGCGAGTGAGCACCGCAGCCACCACCCCGCCCACCGCGGCACCGATGCGCCCGGAGGTGGCCCCGGCTGTCCCCGGCACCCCCCGCTGGTGGTTCCGCCCGGTGCCGCTGGCCCGGATCGCGGTCTTCCGGGCCATCGCCTACCTGTTCATCCCGATCGACGTCTTCCTCACCACGGCGTGGGTGCGCGCCCACGCCGACGTGCCCACCGACTGGTACGCGCCGCTGCTGGTCGGCCGGCTGCTGAACCTGCCCACCCCGACGCACACCCTCGTGCTGGTCGTCCAGTGGGCGCTGGTGATCGCCGCGGTGGCCGCCGCCACCGGCCGGGCGCCACGGCTGCTCGGCCTCGCCGTCTTCCTCCTCTACTCGGAGTGGATGGTCATCGCGATGAGCTACGGGAAGGTCGACCACGACCGGATCGCCTTCCTGGTCGCCCTGGCGGTGCTGCCGACGATCGGGCGGGCGCGGCTGCGGGACCGGCGCTCCTCGGAGGCCGCCGGGTTCGCGATGGCGGCCGTGCTGGTCACCGTGATGCTCACCTACTTCCTCGCCGCCTGGGCGAAGATCCGGTTCGGCGGCTGGGACTGGGCGACCGGTGCCACGCTGACCCGCGCGCTGGTCCGCCGGGGCACCGACCTGTCGATGTGGACGCTGGACGTGGCCTGGCTGCTGCCGACGGTGCAGTGGGTGATGATCGTGCTCGAGCTGGCGGCACCACTGATCCTGCTGGTGCGCACCGACCGGGCCCGGATCGGGCTGGTGCTCTTCCTGCTCGGCTTCCACGCGATGGTCTACGCCGGGGTCACGATCATCTTCCTGCCGCACTGCATCGCGATCCTGTCGATCCTGCCGTGGGAGCGGCTGTCGGTGCTCCAGCGCCGCGACAACCTGACCGGGCTGCCTGCGGTGCCCGGGACCCCCAGCCCGGGCTGACCCGCCGGTCGGCGTCTCCGCCGTGCCGCGTCGGCGTCAGAGCCGCGTCGGCGTCAGAGCATGGCGCCGATCCGGGCGGCCATCTCGGCCTCGTGCTGCTGGTAGGCCGAGGAGACGCTGGTGAGCAGCTGCCCCATACCGGTGAGCGCCTCGCTCACCCCCTGGCTGGACAGCCGCCACTTCTCGTAGAGCTCGCTGAACTGCACGGCGGCCTGACTGTCGGTCCAGCCCTCCAGCACCGAGCTGTTGATGCCGGCGGACAGCGTCGCGTGCCGGGCCGAGGTGTCGGCGGCCTCCGCCCGGCACTGCCCTGCCATCGTGTCCAGCGTCGCGATGTCGACCTTCATGACCCCTCCTCAGCTGCCGGGGACGTCCCGGCGGGGTCCGAACGTAGGGCCGCCACGGCGCGCGCGACCGCGGCTGTCCACAGCCGGCCCGGTCGTCCACAGATGTCGATCGGGACCCCCGCGACCCCGTCGGCCACCGGCACGATCACCGGGTGGTCAGGTCCCCGGTGCGGTGTCCCGCATGACGTCGACGCCCGGCGAGCACACCGCTCGCTGCTGGACGCTGCAGGCGCCCGACGGCGTCCTCGACGTCGAGGTCCGAGCACCCGAGGAGGCCCTGCTCGGCGACGTCCTGGCGTGCCTGTCCGACCGGCTCCGCCTCCCCCCGGCCCAGCTGTGGTCCGGGTCGAGCGCCCTGCCGGCCAGCACCCCGCTGGCGTCGGAGGCCCTGCGCCACGGCGCACTGCTCGGGTGGGGCCGCCCCGGCCCCCGCGAGCCTGCCGACGGCGGTGCTCTCGAGCTGCACGTCGTGGCCGGCGCCGACGCCGGCCGTGCCGTCGCGCTCGGCCAGGGAGTGCTGGTCGTCGGCCGCGGCGCGGCCTGCGGGTTGACGCTCGAGGACCCGGACGTCTCGCGACGTCACGCCGTCGTGTCCGTGGCCGAGGGCCGGGTCACGGTCGCCGACCTCGGTTCCTCCAACGGCACCACGATGACCGACCGCTCCGGTGCGACCACCCCCGTGGGCGCCGATGCGCAGGAGTGGCCGGTCGACTCGACGTTGCGGGTGGGGGCCAGCGCTCTCCGGCTGACCGGTCCCCGCGGCGCCGGCCTGGAGTGCGCCGCCGCGCCGGCGGGGCGGGTGCACGTCCGTCCTCTCCCGCTGTCCCCGCCCGCTCCGGGGAGCACGACGGTGCTCCGGCCGACGCCCCCGTCCGAGCCGTCACGGCGACGGCTGGGCTGGGTCGCCGTCGCGCTCCCGGCGTTCGGCGGGGTGCTGATGGCCTGGCTCCTCGCCACGCCGCACTTCCTCTTCTTCGCCCTGCTGAGCCCGGTCGTCGCCGTGGCCAGCTGGTCGTCGGACCGGCTGTCCGGCCGTCGCGGTCACCGCCGGGAGGTCGCCGAGCACGCCGTGGCGCTCGCCCGGGCCGACGCCGAGCTCAGCCGGGCGGTCGCCGCGCACCGCGCGGCGCAGGAGGCCGAGCACCCCGACCTGGCCCTGCTGGCTGCCGCGGCGCGTCGGCGCAGCAGCCCGTTGTGGTCCCGGAGCAGCGCAGCCGCCGCCCCCCTCAGCGTGCGGCTGGGCACGGGCCCGGGCGCCACCACCGTCACCACCGCCGAACCCGGCGGGAACCGTTCCGCCGTCCTGGCCGAGCACCTGCCGGTGGCGCTGCCACTGCCCCCCGGGGCGGGTCTGGGCCTCGTGGGGCCGCGGACGGCAGTCCTCGGTGTGGCGCGCGCGCTGGTCTGCCAGCTGGCCGTGCTCACCCCTCCGGCGGGCCTGCGGATCGTGCTCGTGAGCGGTGAGCCCGAGCTCGCGGACTGGCGGTGGTGCCGCTGGCTGCCGCACCTGCAGGGGGTGGTCGTCCCGCACGAACCCGTCGCCGACCGGCTGGTGGCCGTGCTGTCCGGCGCCCCGACCGCGGGAGCCGACGCCGAGCCCCGGACGCTGGTCGTGCTGGACGGGCCGGTCGACCAGGCGACCGCAGCCCTGGTCGCGCGGGCGGGCGAACGGGCCGTGTGCCTGGAGGTGGCCGGCTCCGAGGCCGCCCTCGCGATGCCGGCGCCGGCCCGTCTGCAGGTCGCCGGGGAGACGGGCACCGGCGGCCGGTTGCGGCTGCCCGGCGCCGACCAGGAGCGGCTGGTCGACCTGGACGCGGTCGGCCCGGCGACGGCCGACCGGATCGCGCGGGACCTGGCCCGGCTCGCCGTCCCGGCATCCGCCGGTGAGCTGCCCGGTGCGGCCCGACTGCTCGACCTCCCGGCCACCGGGCTCTGGCTGGACCCGGGCCACGAGCAGGTGTCCGGTGCCTGGGACCGGGTGCGCAGCCGCCTCCTGGCCACGGTGGGTGTCACCGGCGACGGGCCGGTGGGGATCGACCTGGTGGCCGACGGCCCGCACGCGCTGATCGCCGGCACGACCGGCGCGGGCAAGTCCGAGCTGCTGCAGACCCTGGTGGCCAGCCTGGCCCAGCACCATCCACCGGACCGGTGCAGCTTCCTGCTCATCGACTACAAGGGCGGAGCGGCCTTCGGCGAGGCGGCGGCGCTGCCGCACACGGTGGGGATGCTGACCGACCTGGACTCCCAGTCGACGGCGCGGGCGCTGCGGTCCCTGTCGGCGGAGCTGACCCGCCGGGAACGCCTGCTGGCCGAGCACGGCGTTCGGGACCTCGCAGGGCTGCCGGTGCCGGTCGCCGCCAGCCGCCTGGTGATCGTGGTCGACGAGTTCGCCACCCTGGCCGAGGAGCTCCCGGGCTTCGTCAGCGGCCTGGTGGGCATCGCCCAGCGCGGCCGGTCGCTCGGCGTGCACCTGGTGCTGGCCACGCAGCGCCCGGCCGGTGTGGTGAGCCCGGAGATCCGGGCGAACTGCTCGCTGCGGATCTGCCTGCGGACCACGGACGAGGGCGACGCCAGGGACGTGCTCGGCAGCACCCTGCCCGCGCACCTGCCCCCCGACCGTCCCGGCCGGGCCTACCTGCGGACCGGCAACGGGCCGGCCGCGCTCCTGCAGGTGGCGCTGGTCTCCGGCCGGTCGGCGCCGGCCGTGGCGCCGCTGACCGTCGCCCGGCGTCCGTGGCCGTCACGGCCGGGTCCACCGAAGCCCGGGCACCCGGGTGGCGAGGGCCCCAGTGACCTGCAGCGGCTGGTCCGGGCACTCGCGGAGCGGGCGCGGGCGGAGGAGATCAGCCCGCCGCACCGCCCCTGGCTCCCCCCGCTGCCCGACGAGCTATCCGCCGCCGCTCTCGACCGCTGGTCGTCGGGGGCACCGGCGTCCCGGCTCCGGCTCGGCCTGCGCGACTCCCCCGACACCCAGCTGCAGTCCCCGCTGGAGCTGGACCTGGCCGCCGGCGGCGGCTGGTTGGTGGTGGGCGGCCCCCGCAGTGGGCGGACGACCGCGCTGCGGACCGTGCTGGGTGAGGCGGTCCACCACCTGCCGCCCGGTCGCCTGCAGGTGCACGTGCTCGACCACGGCGGCGGGAGCCTCGCGGGGCTGGCCCACGGCCTGCCGCACACGGGCACGGCCGTCGGCCGGGACGACGCGCACCGCACGGTGCGACTGCTGGCTCGCCTGACCGAGGAGGTGGACCGGCGCCGTGGTGGCGGTGGCGGTGGCGGGCGACCCGGACCGCTCCTGCTCCTGCTGGTCGACGGCTACGAGAGCGTGGCCGCACAGCTGGAGGCCGCCGACCCCGCCACCGGTGCAGCGGCGCTGCTGCGGCTCGCACGGGACGGCGCCGCCGTCGGCCTGACCGTCGCACTCACCGCCGAGCGTGCCGTCCCCGGTGGCCGGCTGGCCGGTGCTGTCCGTGAACGCCTGGTGCTGCCGTTGCCCGACCGGGCCGACTACGCGGTGGCCGGCGTGGCTGCGCGGGCGGTGCCCGGCCGTCGCCCGCCGGGGCGCGCCCTGGTCGGCGAGGAGGCCGCCGAGTGCCAGCTGGCGCTGCCCCGCACTCCCCTGGTGCCCGCCGTCGACCCGCCGGGCGCACCGTGCGCGGAGCCGCTCGTGCGGGTGGTCGAGCTGCCCGACGACCCGCGTCTCCCGCTGCCCGGCCCGGCCTCCACCGTCGCCGGACGGCCCGGTGCCGGGCTCCGGACGTGGTGGTTGCCCATCGGCCCCGGCGGCGACGCCGGTGCGGCGGTCGGCGTGGACCTCGCGCACACCGGCGGTCTGCTGGTGGTCGGGCCCCCGGGCAGCGGCCGGTCCAGTGCCCTGCGGGCCTTCGGGGCGCACGGCCGGTCGGCCGGGGCCGCCGTCCTGACCCTGGTCGCCGCGCCGACACCCGCACCGTCGACCGCGGAGGACTCCGCGGTCGACGGTGTGCCGCAACCCGCCGCCGCTCAGCTGTCGAGCACGGACGCCGCAGGGGTGCGCAGCTGGCTGGCCCGGCACGACAGATGCCCGGTCCTCGTGCTCGCCGACGACCTGAGCTCGCTCTCCGACGAGGTCGGCGACGTGCTCACCGCGCTCGGCTCCACGCCCGGCCGCACGGCGGTCGTCGGCGCCGGGACCGCCGCGGAGGTCGCCGGGGCGTTCCGCGGTCCGGCTGCCGCGCTGCGCCGCAGCCGCACGGCGGTGCTGCTGCGGCCGGCACCCGGGGACGCCGAGCTGCTCGGGCTCCGGCTGCCCCGCACGCCGCTGCCCGGGCGGCCGGGCTCGGGCTGGCTGGTGACCCCGCACGAGGTCACCCGGGTGCAGGTCGCCCGGCACCGCCACGAGCCGGTCGACGCGTGAGGCAGGACGGAGCGGTCAGAGCAGCTCGAGCGCCGGGCCGATCTCCTGGGTCGCGTACCAGGCCAGCTCGTGCCCCTCCGCCTGGTCGACGACGAACTGTGCCTCCTCGCTCCCCAGGTCGGCCTCCAGCACGACGGCGGTCGCCGCGCGGACGTCCGCCTCCGCCTCGGCTCCGTCGATGTGCGCACTGGCGATGTCGGAGGTGGCCAGGTCGGCCGTGGTGCGGGCGGCACCGGCGTCGGCCCCCTCGTCCTGGATGGGGGTCACCGAGGTCTCCGGCACGTCCGCGGCGAGCACCACCCGGCGGCGGGCGGCCAGCGGGTCGACGTCCATCAACCGGAGACTCGCCCGCGCCGCGGCGAGCAGGGCCGCGTACTCCAGCTCCTCGGCGTCGTCGCTCAGTTCGTAGAAGTCCCGCAGCTGCGGGGTGACCGTGAAGACCGTGTGCGGTCCCTCCAGTCGGCCCTCGTCGAGCAACCGCTGCAGCACGGTCGTCGTGGCCGGCAGGTACACGCGCACCGGTTCGCCTCCTCCAGGTCGAGAGTTCCAGCGACATCAACGCCGCTGACCCGACGATCTTCCCAGTCCCGCGTCAGGTGAGCGCCGCGAGCCCGCGAGCGGTGGGGGCAGCGGAGCCCTCCGTCAGCTCGACGCCTCCAGCAGGTAGGCGATCTCCTGCTCGATGAGGTCGGCGAGGACGTCGACGTCGCTGACGCTGTCCCGGTCCGCGTTCAACCCGAAGTAGACGGTGCCGTCGTAGCTGGTCAGCCCGATCGCCAGCCCCTGACCACGGACCAGGGGGACCACCGGGTAGACCTCGACCATCCGCGCGGGGCCCGCGTAGAGCGGCACCTGCGGGCCGGGCACGTTGGTGACCACCAGGTTGAACAGCCGCCGGGAGAGCCCGCTGGCGGCACGGGCACCGAGGGCGTGCAGCGTCGGCGGGGCGAACCCCGACAGCGCGCTGAGCGTGTCCGCACCGACCGACTGCCCGCTGGGCGCCAGGCCGCGCATGGCGAAGCTGATCCGGGCCAACCGCACCCGCGGGTTCGGCTCCCCCACCGGCAGGTCGACCAGGAACGACCGGACCTCGTTGGCTGCCCCGTCCTCCTCGGCCCGCACCGACACCGGGACCAGGGCCCGGATCGAGGTGCTGCCCACCACCGGCTCCCCCCGGGAGAGCAGCCACTCCCGCAGTGCGCCGGTCACCGAGGTCAGCAGGACGTCGTTGACCGTGCCACCGTGCGCCTTGCGCACCGTCCGCAGGTCGTCCAGGGAGGCGCGGGCGACGGCCACCCGGCGCTGCCGCCCGATGGGTGCGTTCAGCGGGCTCACCGGCGCCGGGGACACCGCGGTGCGGGCCACCGCAGCCACCAGCCCGCCGGCCACCCCGGCCCAGCGGGTCGCGGTGGCCCGCAGGTCACCGGCCGCCGTCCGGGCGGTCTCGAGCACCGCCGAGGGGCGCTGCAGGTAGTCCTCCACCGCCTCCCAGACCAGGGCGGCCGACCCCGGCGGACGGCGCGGGCGCCACTCGTCCGGTGCCGTCGGAGCGGGATCAGCGTCCGGGTCCGGGTCGAGGATGACCTGCCCGATGTCGATGGCCCCCAGACCGTCGACGAGCGCCGGGTGCGTCTTGGTCACCACCGCCGTGCGGTCGCCGGCCAGCCCCTCGACGAGGTACATCTCCCACAGTGGCCGGCTGAGGTCCAGCGGCCGGGCGGTCAGCCGGGCGACCAGGTCCAGCAGCTGTTCCTCGGTGCCGGGACGGGGCAGCGCGGACCGCCGGACGTGGTAGCTCACGTCGAAGTCGGGGTCGTCGACCCAGGCGGGGTTGGCCAGGTGGCCGGGCACCTCCAGCACCTTCTGCCGGTACCGCGGCACCAAGGGCAGCCGGGCGCGCACCAGTTCGATCAGCGCGTCGTGGTCCAGCGTCCCGGACGGGCACTCCAGGACCAGCACCGCACCGACGTGCATCGGGGTGCCCGGTTCCTCGAGGTACAGGAAGGACGCGTCCAACGCGGTGAGCCGTTCGACCAACGTGACCTCCCTCACTGGTGCTGCGTCCACGCTACGGGCCGGGCTCACGTCCGCTGACCCCACCCCCTGCCGGCCCCGCGGGAGCTCCGCCGCGCGGCCGGCGCGGCTCAGCGGGAGCGCCGCCGCCGACGACCACCCGGCTCGGTGGCCCCGCTGAGCTGCGCGGCGAGCGTGCGCAGCCCCGTGCGCAGCGGGGAGGCGGGGGCGACCTCGGCCAGCGTCCGCCCGGCTGCCAGCGCGGCGTCGGTGGCCCGCCGGTCGGCCGGGAGGAAGGCACGGACCTCGCGGCCGGCGAAGCGGCTCAGCGCACCGGCGATCTCCTGCCGCGCGTCACCGGGCACCGGACCCCGGCGGAGCTGGTTGACCACCACGACCGGCTGCACGTCCGGGAGCACCTCGCGCAGCTCGGCCAGTGCCCGGACGGTGCGCTGCAGGGCGACCGGGTCGGCGCCGCTGACGCAGAGCACCTCGTCGGCCTCTTCCAGCACGGTGAGGGTGGCCCCGTTCCGGCGCGGAGCTGCGGTGTCGAAGGAGAGCTCCTCGTCCTCCTCCAGACAGAACCCGCAGTCGACGACGGTCAGCGCTGCCAGCCGCCGGGCCTCCTCGAGCACCACGGCGACGGCCTGCGGCCGCAGCTCGGGCCACCGGTCGGCCCGGGCCAGGCCGGTCAGCACGCGCAGGTGCGGGTCCACCGCCCACGCCAGACGCGCCAGCGCGGCGACGTCCAGGGTCCCCGCCGCCGCCTGCCGGGCGGCTGCCGCGACGCCGGGTGACTCGTCCAGCAGTCCGAGCACCTGGGCGACCACCCCGCCGTAGACGTCGGCGTCCACCAGCAGCGTGGACACCTCCAGCCGCGCCGCCTCGTCCGCGAGCCCGACGGCCACGGTGGTGCGGCCGGGCGCCCCGGTCGGCCCCCAGACCGCGACGACCCGTCCCCGACCGGCCGGGCGGGTCGACTCCTCGGGCGGGAGCCCCAGCACCGGCAGCGCCGACCGTGGGTCACCGACGTCGTGGCCACCCACCGGCCCGCCGCTCACCGCGTCCCGCAGCGCGCGGGCGATCTCCTCGGCCGGGGCGTCGGCGGGCAGCACCCGGACGACGCCGAGCTGGCGGAGCCGGTCGGCCGCCCGGGTGTCGCCGGGTTCGACCAGGCCGACGACCGCGATGCCGGCGGCGGTCAGCCGGGCCACCGCCGCGCCGTCCAGCCGACGCAGCTCGGCCGACAGGAGCGCCGCCTGGCCGGTGCCGGTCGTCGCGGCGGCCAGCAGGTCGGCGACGTCGACGCAGCGCCGGACGACGGTCACCCCGTGGTCCTCACGGTCCAGCGCCCCGACGAGCTCGGATTCCCACGAGGCGCCGGTGACCGCGGTGAAGACCTGCAGGGCCATCAGTCGGTCGGCCCGGCCGGGACGGCCCCGGCCGCGGCGCCGCTGGGGCTGGCCGTGGCCTCGACGGAGTTCCGGACGACGACCACCAGGCCCCGCCCCCTGATCGAGGCGAGCACGTCGGCAGCGTCCTCGGCGGCCACGGCGACCACCACCTGCACGGTCGAGGTGGCGGTGGAGAGCACGCCGTCCCCCCGCCCGGTGACCGCCTGCACCGGTGCACCGGACACCACGACGTCCACCCCGCCACCGGTCGGCGCGGAACCGCCCACCACCGGGTCGGCCACGGCGTAGACGTCGACCACCTGGCCGCGGTCGAGCCCGGGTGGGACGTAGCCGGCCTGCACCGGCAGCGCGAGCTGCACCAGGTC
>NZ_JAAKGN010000122.1:0-15538 GCF_011039295.1 Modestobacter sp. KNN46-3
AGCGGTCATCGCGTAGCTCTCCTGAAGGACTGTGGTAGGTCATCCAGAAGATCACGCGGTGGCCGCCTCTATGTGGAGGGCCCGCTGGTCACCGGGGCCGTCGCACACCACCTTGGTGGACGCCACTGCCGGCACGAGCGAGCCTCGCGGTGGCGGCCGCGCGACACCATTTCCCGGTCATCTTCCGTTGCGGTCAGGTTGACAGTTGAGCGAAAGGTGTGGTGACAGAGTGGTGTCGGTTTCCCGGGGCTTCCGACCCAAGCACTTCCGCCGTCCCGACGACGACGAGCGGAGCCGGGTGCCGCCCGGCCAGTACGTCGCCAAGGGCTTTCCCGTGCTCTCTACGGGGCCGACCCCCAACGTGGTGCGGGAGCGCTGGCGGTTGGACGTCTGGCCGGCCGACGGCGGCGATGCGGTGGGATGGAGCTGGGAGGAGTTCCGCCGGCTGCCGAGTGAGCGGGTGACCGCCGACATCCACTGCGTCACCCGCTGGTCGAAGCTGGACACGAGGTGGGAAGGGGTCTCGCTGGACACGCTGCTGGCGGGGATGCCGCCGGCGACGTTCGTCGGTGCCTACTGCTATGGCGGTTACACCACCAACCTGCCTCTTGCGGATGTGACCGGTGGCAAGGCCTGGGCGGTGTGGTCCTACGACGGGCAGCCGCTCACTCCCGAACACGGTGGGCCGGTGCGGCTGCTGGTGCCGCACCTGTACTTCTGGAAGAGCGCGAAGTGGTTGCGGGGCCTGCGACTGTCCGGGGCCGACACTCCAGGGTTCTGGGAAGGCGCCGGTTACCACAATTACGGAGACCCGTGGCGAGAGCAGCGGTACGCCGGTGACTGATTTCTCGCACGGAACGCGGGCGGCGCCTGCGCTGGCGGCTGGACCATCACGGGCCCTCGGGCCGGTGTGTCAGCGCGAAGCAAGAGTGGGTAGCAGATGGCGTCGACTGACCCGAGACGAGGGAGAGGAGTAGACGGTGGGGGTTGTGTCACGCGGCTTCGGCGGTCGTCGGGGCGAGGAGGGTCGCGCCAGCCGCACACCCCCCGGGCAGTACCTCACCGAGGACTTCCCCGTGCTGTCGGCCGGGCCGACCCCGGAGGTCCATGTGGAAGAGTGGACGTTCACCGTCGCCGGTGGCGCGGAACCGGTGAGCTGGACCTGGGAGCAGTTCCGCGCACTGCCGTCGGAGACCGTCACCTCTGACATCCACTGCGTCACCCGGTGGTCGAAGCTCGACACCACCTGGGACGGCGTCTCGGTGGACACGCTGCTCGCCGAGGTCGACCATGACGCCTCCCACGCCCTGGCCGTCAGCTACGGCGGCTACACCACGAATCTGCCCCTGGAGGATCTCCTCGACGGCAAGGCGTGGGTCGCCTATGCCTACGACGGAGAACCGCTGGATCCCGAGCACGGTGGACCGGCCCGGCTGCTGGTGCCGCACCTGTACTTCTGGAAAAGCGCGAAGTGGATTCGCGGTCTGCGGCTCCTCGACGAGGATCAGCCGGGATTCTGGGAAAACGCCGGGTACCACAACCACGGTGACCCCTGGGCCGAGCAGCGGTACTGGGGCGACTGATGTGGCATCCGGCGACCGTGGCCGGCGCCCGGCAGGAGACGGCCACGGCGCGCACGTTGACGTTGTCCGTTCCCGGGTGGCAGAGCCACCGCGCCGGTCAGCACGTCGACGTGCGGCTGACTGCTGAGGACGGCTACCAGGCGGCCCGCAGCTACTCCCTGTCCAGCGCCCCCGGTGAGGCGCCGCAGATCACGGTGGAACGGCTTCCCGAGGGTGAGGTCTCCCCGTACCTGGTCGACGTGGCTGACCCCGGGGATGCGTTGGAGGTGCGAGGGCCGCTCGGCGGCTACTTCGTCTGGGAGCCCGACGCGCGGGCCCGGCGGCCGTTGCTGCTCGTCGCCGGCGGCTCCGGAGTGGCGCCGTTGCGGGCGATGCTGCGCCAACGGTTGCGCTCCGGCCATGACACGCCGCTGCGGCTGCTCTACTCGGCTCGGAGCTGGGATGCGATCATCTACCGCGAAGAACTGCTCCAGTCAGGCCCACCCGATGTCCAGGTGGTGCTGACCCTCACCCGTTCGGCTCCAGACGGCTGGAGCGGTCGGCGAGGGCGGGTCGACGCGGCGATGCTGGATGAGGTGGCCTGGACCCCGACAGAGCAACCAGAGGTCTATGTGTGCGGACCGACCAGTTTCGTCGAGAGCGTCGCCTCCACGCTGGTGAAACTCGGTCACCGGTCCGATGCAATCCGCACCGAACGCTTCGGTGCATCGTCCTGAACATCAACTCTCCCGAGCGCCCCGAGGAGCTCGCAATGGACCACGTCGACGGCAACGCCCTCTCCGGACCCTTCAGTGACCTGTTCGGCCGCGACCTGACCCAGGTCAGCGGCGTGTGCGCCAGCTGCACCCAGTGGAGCATGCTCGCCGAAACCCACGTCTACCAGCAGGCGCCCGGGCTGGTCGCACGTTGCCCCCACTGCGGGCACGCGGTCGCCACCGTCGTTCCAACTCCCCGCGGTCTCCGCCTGGGGCTGACCGGTCTGCGATTCCTCGAAATCCCCACCGCCAGCTCCTAGCGAACCGATTCGATAGACCGCAGGTTGGTTCCTCAACCTCGACAGGTCGGTTGACGTGGACGGGTGACCAGGCGCCACACACGAGCCCGACCGGGTGCAGGGCTGTCGGGCCCCTCGGTGGGTCCGACCGCTTCCGACGTCGGTCGAGGTCGCGTCCCGCGCAGTGGACTGGACGGTCCAGTTCCTTCTCGCAGTCAGCTGTGGACCGACGGGTCCAATTCCCGTATCGGGGTACCCCGCCTCGCTGATGTCGCAGCCTCGACCGGTGCTGGCGGCAGGTTGGTCTGCGCCCCCGCCGGCCAGACGTGGGCTCACCGTGGGCGGTCGCTCTGGGCCGTTCCGGTCGACCTCAGCACCTGCTCGGGCAGCAGGCCCGTCTCCACCAGCTCGGCGAGCTCGCGACTGGAGGCCGCCTGGGCGAGGGTGTGCACCTGCCGGGCGCGGAGCGCGCGGGCGTCCTCCCCGGACTGCGTATCGAGCCCGTCCAGGTCCGCGATGGCCTGCTGTTCCCAGTCGGTGAAGGTGCGTCGCGCGTGCTCGACGGTGTCCTGGCCGATGGCGGGTAGGTCCTCGAAGATCTCCAGTGCGTCAGCCGTCCGTCGTGCCGCCAACCGGCGGGCGGTCGCCTCGGCGTAGGCCAGTTCGGTGGGATCGCTGCCCGCGGGCTCGGGGAGCCGGTTGATCAGCCGCCGGCTGAGTTGCTCCAGGCGGCCGGAAGGGGCTTGGCGAGTCGCCCCGAGTTGGTGGCTGCGGCCGTGCATAGCGAAGTCGTCGATCTCGTCGTCCACCTCGTGCAGCAGGGTCCGGGTCACAGCCGGGGGGAGGAGGCCCTGGTCGCTGAGCTCCTGGTAGGTGCGGCGTTCGACGTGCAGGCCCCTGCCGACCACGATGCGGTACTCCTCCGCCTCCTCCACGTCCAGGTCTGCCATCTCCTGGTGCGCGGCCCGCTCACTGGCCTCCAACTCGGCGTTGGTCTGCGGATCGGCCTGGAGCCCCAGGTTGCTCATCTCGCCCCGGGCCGCCTGGATGGCCGAGACGCGCGCGATCGCCATCAGATAGCGGTCCACTCGGGTGGGTCGGTCCAGGCCCAGCCGGGACACCAGCCATTGAATCGTCGTGGCGTTGACCAGCAGCGTGGCGAGAACCACTCCGCCGGTCAGGGCGACGAGGAGCTCCCGCTCGGCGAGCTCTTCGGGCAGGGCCAGTGCCAGCGCCAGCGCGACGCCGCCACGCAACCCGCCCCAGATGAGGACGGCTTCGTTGCGCCAGCCCACCCGCGAGATGTGCGCAACCCGCTCGAGCAGCCAGACCAGCGGCACCACGGCCAGGGCGCGGGCGACCAGGACGACGACGGCTGCCAGGACGATCGGACCGAAGTGTTCGAGCAGCTGGCCCGGGCCGATGATCAGACCGATGAGGAGGAACAGCAGCGCGTTGGCGACGTAATCCAGCGCATCCCACATCTGTTCCCACATCTGCCGCACCTCGGCCGAGGCCCGGCTGGGCGCGAGCCCGGCCAACACCATTCCGGCGGCCGCGGTGGCCATGACCCCGGAGAAGCCGAGGACTTCGTCGGCCAGGACGAAGGAACCGTAGGCCATCGCCAAGGACAGTCCCGCCGCTGGTAGCCGGCCCAGCCAGGGCAGGACCGAGGAAGCGGCCAGGCCCAACGCGATGCCGATCAGCGCTCCACCGCCGAAGACGAGAACGAAATCGATCACCCCCGCGGTGACGCTCACCGATCCACCCGTCGCCACCTCGACGAGGATCGCGAACAAGACGATGGCGACGCCGTCGTTAAGCAGGCTCTCGCCCTCGACCAGCGTCAGCAGCCGGCGCGGGACGCCGACCTCGCGGAACACTGCGACCACGGCAACCGGATCCGTGGCCGAGATCAACGCGCCGAACAGGAAAGCCGTCGCCAGCGCGGTTCCCAGCGCCACGTGCAACGTGATGCCCACCAGCACCGCCGACACCAGGAACGCCACAACCGCCAGGACGAGAATGGCAGTCAGATTGCGCACGAAGGCGCGCAGATCGATGCCCAGCGCGGCCGCGAAGACCAGGACCGGCAGGAAGAGGAAGACCACGACCTCCTCGAAGGCCTCACCCTGCAGCCGGCCGATCTCGGGGGTGAGTCCCACAGCGGCGGCCAGAAAGCCGACCACCACCAGGACGACGCTCAGCGGCACCCCAACACGTCGGGCCAACAGGCCCAGCATCACGGCCAGTGCCAGCAGAGCCGACATCTCCAGCAGCAAGTGTGGCAGCTCCACCGACGCTCCTCATGGGGCTCTTCGCGGTTCCTGGTGAACGATCCCGCTGGAACGGGAGTTCACGCTGCCGTGCGGGCGGCGCTGGCCAGCAGGATACGAGCCCGGTAGTCGGCCGGGTTTGCGATAGCCGCGGCCGGTGCGCTTGATCTGCTTGATGCCGGTCTTCGCGGCCTCGGTGCGGGCGTTGGTGACGCCGGTAACGATGAGCACCTCCATCGCTCCCACCAGGCGGTGATGGTGGCCCGGAGCCGGTCGGTGTCGGGCATGTCGGCGGTGAGCACGAAGACGCCGAGCCGCATCTTGTGCTCGCGGGCCTGGGCCAGACAGCTGCTGGTCAGCAGCTGGCGGAGCTGCTCCTTGACGCCCCAGCCGGCGCCGATCTCATCGGTGGGGTCATCGGCGCGCAGGGTCGCCTTGAGCCTGGCCAGCGCCGCCGACGCAGCATGACGGTGAGGGCGATATTGGCCAATCGTGCGTGTGCCGGCCAGGCCCCGCGGGCGGTCGGGCGGCGTCGGCCCAACGTCAGGTCGCAGCCGTCGGCGAGTAAGGGGCCGGCCACCCGCGGCAGCTGAACCGGGTCCATCGAACCGTCCTCGTCGAAGAAGCAGACGGCCTCACAGGTGGCTGCCTCCAGGCCGGCATGCGCCGCGGCTCCGAAACCGCGGTGTGCAACCGGTACCACCGTGGCCCCGTCGTCGGTGGCAATCCCCGTGGACCCGTCGGTCGAGCCGTTGTCGGCCACGATTGCCCGGTAGCCGGGTGGCAGACGCGACAACACCCAGGGCAGCGGGCCAGGCCAGACCAGGGTGTCGACCAGCAGGTGCCGCTTTCGTCCGGCCACCCTTGAGCGGCCGTCCGCCGGCATGCGGATCGTGTACCGGTAGCAGCGGCTCGACCAGCGACCACTCCGCATCGCTCAACGACGTCGGATAGGGCGGCTTACAGGTGCACAGGCACATGTGACCAGCCCGACCCCGTGATGCCACGCCGAACTCGACCGTAGATGGCTCGCGCCATCACTCGGCGCGCCGGATCAGTTACCCCACACCCTCTCAGGCTCCGCAGCCCGGCCGTGCGCATCAGGCGCTGCACCGTGCAGCGGGCCACCTGATGCCCCTGCCGGTGCAGTTCAGCATGCACCTCGCGGGCCCCGCCCGCTCCCGGAGGAGGGTGGCGACCTCCTCCAGGCCTTTGGCGCGGCGGCCGACGAGGGGCAGGCGGAGGGCCTACTGCGACAGTTGCAGCGCGAGGCTGCGCCCGATCCCACCGGCTGGGCCGGTGAGCAGGATCGACCGTCGCGCAGATCGATGGGGTTCCTTCCTGGTGAGCGGGGGGGTGGCGACGCCGGTCAGGCGTGCTCCTTGGCGTAGCGGACCAACCCGACGACGTCCTCGGGGAGCAGTCGGCCGATGGCTCCCGAGGAGTAGACAGCCGTGACGACGGTGCCGTCGGGCGCCAGCACGAACCCGGTCGACTGCAGATAGCGCGGGTCGTCGTTGACGTAGGCACCGACGGCCTCGGCCACCGTGTCGGCGTCCGCGCTGTGCGCGACCGGGAAGTTCAGCCGGCGCTTCTCGACCAGCTCGGTCGAGGTCGCCTCGTCGTCCACGGACAGCGCGACAACCTTGATGCCTGCGGCGTCGAGCTCCTCCTTGGCCCGGGAGAAGGCCGAGAGCTGCGCGTTGCAGTACGGGCACCAAGACCCGCGGTAGATCAGGACGACGCCAAAGCCGCCGGCGAGATCGTCGGGGAGAGAAAGCGTTCCGCCGCTGACCAGGGGGAGCTTGAGGGAGGGAAAGTTCTGGCCGTTCTCGAGCCTGGGCATGGGGATCCCCTTCACGTCGATGGACTGGGCGGTCCAGTTCCTGGTCGCTGGCAACTATGGACCGATTAGTCCAATTCCCCGGTACCGTCAAGGTCATGCACGAGACTGGAGCCGAGGGGCGAGCCGGTGCTGACCGCGCGGGGACGGGCCACCCGGCAGCGCATTGTCGCGGTGGCGGCCACGATCATCCACGAGCGCGGTGTCGCCGGTACCAGACTCGACGACGTCCGTGCCGTCATTGGCACGAGCAAGTCGCAGCTCTACCACTGCTTCGGTGACAAGGCCGCACTCGTGGGGGCAGTGATCGAACGGCAGGTGCAACAGGTGCTGCACCTGCAGCAGGCCGAGCTGGACGGCATCGACTCCATGGCGGCGCTGTGTCGGAGGCGGGACCGGGGCCTCGCGATCAACCAGCAGGCCGGCCGTGTCGGCGGCTGTCCGCTGGGTCGGCTGGCCAGCGAGCTAGCCGAGAGCGATCCGGTGGCCCGCGGGTCTCGTCGGCGGTTCGAGGCCTGGCGGCACCGCCTCGGCGCCGGGCTGCGGGCCATGCAGGAACGTGCGAGGTCGCCGGGGACGCCGACCCCGACACCCTCGCGCTCGGTCGACTGGCCGCAGTGCAGGGCGGCCTGCTGCTCGCGCAGACCGCCCGCTCGGGCACACCGCTGGAGATCGCTTTCGACCTAGCCCTGGCGGATCGAGAGCCAGCTCGCACGCGGAGGCCGCACGGCCGGTAGTCGCCCGCGCCCGGTGAAGCCCCGCGACCCGGCGCAGGGGCGACGGCGGGAGGCCGGCGATCTCCGGATGCTGCCCGGCCGGTCGCGTGCGAGCCTGCCTCCATGGCTGACACGCATATCCACGAGCGTCACCGCTCCGACGAGCACACCGTCCCGGCGAACGAAGTCGGGGAGGTGGACGTGATCGTGATCGGTGGGGGCCCGACCGGGGAGACACTGGCTGCCCGCACCGTCCGGGGCGGCCTGAGCACCGTGATCGTCGAGGCCGACCTGCTGGGTGGGGACTGCTTGTACTGGGCGTGCATGCCCTCCAAGGCGCTGTTGCGCCCCTTGCACGCGCTGGCCGCCGCCCGCCGCGTGCCCGGGGCGCGCGAGGCGGCCACCGGCAGCATCGACACCGCCGCGGTCTTCGCGTACCGGAACTCCTTTACGTCCACCTGGGACGACTCTGCCAAGGTGCAGTCAGCCGTCGACGCGAACATCCGCGTGGTGCGCGGCTACGGGCGCCTGGCTGGGGACAAGAAGGTCGAGATCACCACCGCCGACGGCGCCACCGCCACGATCACCGCCCGGCACGCGGTGGCGGTCGCCACGGCCTCCGTGCCGGTCGAGCCGGCAATCGAGGGTCTGGCCGACACGCCGCACTGGGGCAGCCGGGAAGCGACCTCGGCCAAGGAGGTGCCCGCCCGCCTGATCGTGATCGGCGGTGGGGTGGTCGGCGTGGAGATGGCCCAGGCCTTCGCCCGGCTCGGCTCGGCGGTGACCATGCTGACCCCCTCCGGTGTGCTCAGCCGGATGGATGAACGCGTCGGGCAGCTGGTGAGCCAGGCCCTCGCCGAGGACGGCGTCGACGTGCGCACCGGCACCGGGATCTCCCGGGTGCGCCGGGAAGGGACCGACGGACCGGTTACCGTGACCACCGCCGATGGGCAGGAAGTGGTCGCTGACGAGCTGCTAGTGGCCACCGGACGCCGCCCGAACAGCGGGGACATCGGCCTGCAGAGCGTCGGCCTGCAACCCGGTCAAACCCTTGAGGTGGACACCACCGGCCTGGTCAAGGGTGTGGACGGAGGGTGGCTGTACGCGGCCGGGGACGTGACCGGGCAGACGCCGCTGACCCACATGGGGAAGTACTCCGGCCGGGCGACCGGTGACGTGATCGCCGCCCGGGCGCAGGGGCTGCCGGTGCAGGACCGGCCGTGGGGCAAGCACGCCAGCACCGCACACCAGCGCGCCGTGCCGCAGGTGATGTTCACCGACCCGGAGGTGACCACCGTCGGGTTGAAGGCAATCGACGCCGAACAGGCCGGCTACCGCACCAGGGTCGTCGGCGTCGACATCGCCGTCGCCGGAGCCGCGATCCACGCGCAGGACTACACCGGCTGGGCCCAGATGGTCGTCGACGAGGACCGGCAGGTGATCATCGGCATGACCATCGTCGGTCAGGACGTCGCCGACCTGCTGCACTCGGCCACGATCGCCATCGTGGGAGAGGTGCCGCTGGAGCGGCTGTGGCATGCAGCGCCGTCGTTCCCGACGATCAGCGAGGTCTGGCTGAAGCTGCTGGAGGCCTACGGCCTGTGAGCCGCCGGTGTCCTGGGTACCGGCCTGCCGTGACCGTCGGCATCCAGGACACCCGGCCACGGCCGCCACCACGCGACCATGTGCACGGAGGACGCTCGGGCGCCAGTTTGTGTCCCATGAGGCGGTGTAGTCCCCGGAAGCCACTCGACGTGGTCTCGCCGTCGTGATCACGTCGAGTGGCTCCGTGCTGGGCTGACGAACGTCCCGTCGGCTGCATGGCCGCCCAGGAGGCGTGCTATGACGGGCCGGCCGCTATGACCTGGCGTGGGGGGCGAGGGCGCGGTCGAAGATCGCGCTGGTGGCGGCGATGTTCACGGCCTTGTCCAGGACGTCAATGGTCCAATCCTTACGTGACCACGTCCACGGCTTGCCCAGCCCGAGGGCTGTGATCATGACTAGGTCCTGGGTGTAGATGGCGCCGAAGGTCGCCGCCGCGCCCCGCGCGCCGCGCAGGCCCAAGTGGGCCGCCACCCCGTAGGCGGCACCCCACATCGCGCCCAGCGAGGTGTGGGTGGCGTAGTTGAGCCGTTTCCTCGCGGCATCGCTGCGGGGCTTCACTGGCAGCAGCTTCTCGGTAAGGTCCGCCGGGCCGTAGCTGTCCCCACGCTCGGAGATGGGCATCTCGACCAGCTTCTGCCACGCGGTCATCACGAGGCTGCCGGCCACACCGGCCAGCACGCCGCGACCGACGTTCGCCGCCAGAGACGGGCGCTTGGTTGAACGGTTGAGGACGGACATGGCGACCAGCTACCCGCCCGCAGGAGCCTCAACCGCCCTCCACGTCCTCCACCTCGACTTCCACCCGCTCGCCGGGGAAACACAACAGCCCGCGGACGGCCTCGGCGTCGTGGAAGGGGTCGGGATAGGTCCACGCCAGGTCCTTCTCGGACCTCTTCCCCAGGCGGAGCGACCAGTAGTGCGCGATCCCCTTGTAGGGGCAGCGGGTGGTGGTGTAGCTGGGCTCGAGCAGGTCAGTGCGCACGTCCTCGCGCGGCAGGTACCACCGCACGGGCAGGCCGCTCTCGCAGAGCATCCGCGGCGCGGTGGAGTCAGCGACGATGGTGCCGTCGACGCTCACCCGGACCCGACGGGAGCTGCGCAGGACGTCGATACGGGTGTAGGGGTCTCGGGGGTGGACGAAGACCTCCTCGTCCTCCTCGAACACCCCGTCCATCGAGTCCCAGTCGAAGGCGATCAGGCCGGTGATCCCCGCCGCGGTGGGCGGCGGGTGCTCCCACGAGTAGGCCGCGTTCACCGCCCGCCGCTGGCCCACCTGCACCGTCCAGTACCTGCCGTCCCCCATCCCGGGGTCGGACCGCCGCCGCTCGCTTGGCTCGAACAGGTCCGTGCGCACGTGCTCGCGCGGGAACAGGTACGTCGGCGTCCGGCCCGGCGGATGCAGGAGGTGCACGTCGGTGCTGTCGGCGACCTCCGTTCCACCCAGGACGACCCGGACCCGCCGCGGGGAGGTCTCCAGGTACAGCACCTGCTCGGGGGCGCGCGGATCGAAGTTGAACCTTCCTGCCGGGTGCTCCCCGAACGGCCCGCTGCCCTTGGTCAAGCTCATGCGCCGCGACTACCCGGGCCACCAGCACCGACACCTCCCCGACCTGGCCGGCACAGTCCGGCAGCTGCTACGCCTCGCGGCAGCACCAGAACGCCGGCGCAGCACGGGCGGCCCGGTTAGCTGTGCGCCGAGCCGACGAGCGACGTACGGCCCCCAGCTGTCCCTACAGCCGCAGGGCCTCGCCGCCATCGCCATCGCCGTTGCCATGCACGACACCGCCTGTTCCGGTGAGGCCGGTGCTGGGTCTTGCGCCCGGTTGGGCCTACGGGATCGACGTCTGGCGTGGTGCTGCGAGATTCCGGATCGCCGGTAGCGTCCGCCGGACCTGGAACAGGGCGCTGATCAGGCAGCCGCGACGGGTGGCTCGGGCGTGAGGGCCGTGGAACGGATGCTGGAGGGCTGCTGTGGACGTCGATCCGATCGCTGCCGCGGTCGCCGCGATCGTCGCCGCTCAGTGCATGGAGTCGCTGGCCTACGCCCAGCGGGGGCTGGGCCTGGGGGTGCGTCAGGACATCTTCGCCGAGGGTGGGGCGATCCTGCGGGCTCCCCAGCGGCACCGACGCCTGGTCGGATGGGTGGGCCACGCCGTCCTTGCCGTGGGCATCGTCCTGCTGTACTCGCTGTTCTTCGCCGCGGTCGGCAACGACCACCTGGCCTGGTGGGGCCTGCTCACCGGCGCCGTGCACGCCGCCCTCGGCGGAGTGGTGGTCGGTGCGTGGCCCGACCTGCATCCGGACATCCCCGGGCGGCTGGCGCCACCGGGGGTGTTCTACCGGCACTACAGCCGGCGCGACGTGATCACCTTCTGCGTCGGCCACCTGGTCTTCGGAGCCGTCGCAGGCACCGTCTACGCCGCCATGCACCCCGGACTGCCACTCAGCGCCGCCCTGTAATCCGTGGTGACCTGGGCTGTACCGAGGATCGTGGCCAAGAACCTCCTGCTGATCGGATGCATCCATGCCCCGAGCAAGAGCTACGAGGGCCAACGCGCTGCGCTCACCACGCCGATCAAACACAGCGCCACGGGCCGCCTGACCGACCATCAGCGCACAGTCAGCCTGCTGCACGCGGCGACCCGAGCGCCGGCCGAGCGCGGCAACTCGCTGCTCCAGACCACCTTCAAGGCGCTGCGCCGGGTCAGCCTATGCCCCTGGCGCATCGGCGCCATCACCGCTGCCGCCCTCGTTCTGCCCCACCACCAGCACGGCCGTACGACATGATCAACACGCCGACCGAGCCGTCACTGGAAAAGGCTCAGTGGCTCGCAAGACAACGATTCTGCTCGAGGACGACCTGACCGGTGAGGTGCTGGAGGAAGGCCGCCGGGAGACCGTGACCTTCGCTCTGGATGGCCAGAGCTAGGAGATCGACCTATCGGGGGAGAAATCGGCGCAGCTGCGGGCAGACCTACGCCATTTCATCGACGCCGGCCGCAAGGTCAACACCTCCCGGGGCAGTGCATCGGGTCGCCGTGCGACCACCGGCGGCTCCGCCGCTTCGGGCCGCAAAGACCCCACGGAGCGATCCGGCCCTGGGCCCGCGAGAACGGCCATGAGGTGGTCCGAACGGGGCCGGATCCCTACTTCGGTCATCGAGGCCTACGACACGGCCCACTGACCACTGCTGCTGAACTGGTGCTGGCCCATGGTGGTGACGCCGGCTTGGAGGGTGGCGGCGTGGTTGTCGATGAGGCAGCCGCAGGGTTGGACGAGGGCGACGACGACGGGTTCGCGGATGCCGCGGACGCGGGCGTACTGCTCCTCCAGGCCGGATCGCTCCAGCTACACGGGCCTCGTTCCCGGCCAGCCGCCCCACTGCGGGAATCTTCACCGGGCGGATCTTGGGCGACACCCTCGCGGGCGCACCTCTGCTGACCTGCGGCTTCCCGCAAGGGGTTCCTCCAGCGAGACGGTTCCGGCCAGAGCTGCAGTCCTCACCAGGCAGGCTTACGACCGCCTGCCTGGGCCTGCCTGGCTCCGTCCTCTTCCTCCGGTGGGTCCACCAGCCAGCGGCGGCTCGCCGGGCGGGAGCTGGCCGCCGCCTCCGCCCTCGGTGCCGCGATCGCCGCCGCCTGTGAAGGGACACGTTGGCCGACGATGGGCGGGTGTGCGGCGTCACCGAATCGTCGAGCGAGCAAGTGCCGCGGGAGGACACCGCCCGGGGGAAGAGGCAGGTTAGCGTGGTGGCATGCCGCCGACCGTATTTGTTGGAGGCGAGGTGGGATCTTGGGAAGTCGAGAGCATTGACCCGGTGACCGGGCCGTCTCTGCCGATGGTGCCCCGGCTCGCTGTCTTCGAGGACTCGGCGGGCGCGGGCAACCTCGATGCCGCTTGGATGCTGCGAGGACGGGCCAGTAACAACCGCTACACCCGGCGCGACGAGCAGGAAACGCTCTCGGCTCGGCAGGCCGGACTCGGTCGCCCGGAAGCCACCCGCGCCGCGCTGATTCCGATCATCAAGTCCCACGAGTGGTGGGCTCTGGCCCAGGACGAGCGGCGGGAGCTGTTCGAGGAGACCTCCCACCACATCAACATCGGGATGCAGTACCTGCCTGCGGTGGCCCGCCGGCTCTACCACGGCCGCGATCTGGACGAGCCCTTCGACTTCCTCACCTGGTTCGAGTACAGCCCCCGCGATGCGCCTGCGTTCGAGGAGCTGGTGTCCCGGCTCCGCGCGACCCCGGAGTGGGACTACGTGGAACGCGAAGTCGACATCCGCCTCGCACGCTGAGCTACGTCAGAGCCCTCACCGCCGTCTCGTTGGCCGATCCTCAACCGGACAAGTCGTTCGGACAGCGACAGACGGTCCACATAGCGCTGCCAGGACCGCGCAAATTTCCGCTGCATGTCACATGACCGGTCGGCCGGCTCGCGGGGTGTCTCACTCTAAGGAAGTGAGACACCTGTTCGTTCCGTTCTGCCCACCCCGCCTGCGGTGGGCAGAGTGCTGTGTCTAGGGTGGGCGCCGACCCGCGGGAGCCTCACGTGCCGAGGCTGAGAGGGCGGCTGGATCGGCCGTCGACCGTTCGTACCTGATCCGGTTAGCACCGGCGTAGGGAGGACTTCCTCGATGACTGCTGTCCACCGCCAGCCCACGACTGCGGATGGCGATTTCCCCGGTTCCCGTAAGACCTACCTGGCCGGTAGCCGCCCGGATCTGCGGGTTCCGATGCGTGAGGTGGGGCTGTCCACCGGCGACAGCGTGGTCCTCTACGACACCTCCGGCCCTTACACCGACCCGGCCGTGCCCACCGACATCCATCGCGGGCTGCCTCGGCTGCGCGAGGAGTGGATCGGCGAGCGCGCCGACACCGAGTCCTACGAGGGCCGACCGGTGCAGCCGGTGGACAACGGCCGCAAGCCGACCGACACCCGCGACCTGGACAGCGTCTTCACCGTCGCGCACCAGCCGCGCCGGGCACGGCCGGGCGCGACGGTCACCCAGCTGGCCTACGCCCGCCGGGGCGAGGTGACCCCGGAGATGGAGTTCGTGGCACTGCGGGAGGGCGTGGACGTCGAGCACGTCCGGTCCGAGATCGCCCGTGGCCGGGCGGTGCTGCCGGCCAACGTCAACCACCCCGAATCCGAGCCGATGGCGATCGGCCGGAACTTCCTGGTGAAGATCAACGCCAACATCGGCAACTCGGCGGTCGCCTCCTCCATCGAGGAGGAGGTGGAGAAGATGACCTGGGCGACCCGGTGGGGCGCCGACACGGTCATGGACCTGTCCACCGGGCGCAACATCCACACCACCCGGGAGTGGATCATCCGCAACAGCGCGGTGCCGATCGGCACGGTGCCGATCTACCAGGCGCTGGAGAAGGTCAACGGCAAAGCCGAGGACCTGTCCTGGGAGGTGTACCGGGACACCCTGGTCGAGCAGTTCGAGCAGGGCGTGGACTACATCACCGTGCACGCCGGGGTGCTGCTGCGCTACGTGCCGCTGGCCGCGGGCCGCAAGACCGGGATCGTGTCCCGCGGCGGGTCGATCATGGCCGCCTGGTGCCTGGCCCACCACCAGGAGAACTTCCTGTACACGCACTTCCGGGAGATGTGCGAGTTGATGGCTGCCTATGACGTCACGTTCTCCCTCGGTGACGGGCTGCGACCGGGTTGCATCGCCGACGCCAACGATGAGGCTCAGTTCAGCGAACTACGCACGCTCGGCGAACTCACCAGGATCGCCTGGGAGTACGACGTCCAGGTCATGGTCGAAGGCCCCGGCCACGTGCCGATGAACAAGATCAAGGAGAACATGGACCTGCAGCTGGAGGTCTGCGCCGAGGCGCCGTTCTACACCCTCGGGCCGCTGACGACCGACATCGCTCCGGGCTATGACCACATCACCTCCGCAATCGGGGCGGCGATGATCGGCTGGTACGGCACCGCGATGCTGTGCTACGTCACCCCCAAAGAACACCTGGGGTTGCCGGACCGCGACGACGTCAAGGACGGCGTCATCACGTACAAGATCGCCGCCCACGCCGCCGACCTCGCCAAAGGCCACCCCGGCGCGCAGGCGTGGGACGACGCGCTGTCCGACGCCCGGTTCGAGTTCCGCTGGGAGGACCAGTTCAACCTCTCCCTGGACCCCACCACCGCCCGGGATTTCCACGACGAGACCCTGCCGGCCGGCGCGGCGAAGACCGCGCACTTCTGCTCCATGTGCGGCCCGCACTTCTGCTCCATGCGGATCAGCCAGGACGTGCGCGCCTACGCCGCGAGCAAGGGCATCGACGACCAACAAGCCCTGACCCTGGGGATGGCCGAGAAGTCCGCGGAGTTCCTCGACGAAGGCGCCCGCGTCTACCTCCCCCTCACCGAACTTCAGCAGACTTCCATTCCCGACGCGGCCACCATCTGCAGGGTGTCGAAGCGCTCCTGCCAGGTGTGGGTGGTGACCACCGACGGGAAGTGCGACCGGGCGGTCTCCAGGTTGTGGTTGTACCGGTGCA